>CAXHBZ010000012.1:0-12236 GCA_964015215.1 uncultured Candidatus Poseidoniales archaeon
TCACTAGGACACCGGATTTCAAATCCGGCGCAATACCAGGCTATGCGACGTCTGCTATGGATGTGCGAATAGGTCATTCAAATGAAACCTTTCCATCAGTAGGTCCCGGGCCTGCACCATGCTGGAAGTCCGGTTGTCGCCTCTGGGTGGGTCAATCCAATGAATAAGATCATTATGATAATGAAGAATGATGGAAACAATGCTGTGACTGTTAGTATACCCGAGTCCTCCTCCCCGTAGAGGTGCATGAATATCATCGCTATCATGATGAATTTCGGGATTGCTACCACAGTCAGTATCATCAGAGTGTAGTTACTGAACACGAAAATTCTCTCATCCGGAAGATGGAAACCGACTGCGACGACCTCTATCAAAGTCAGCACCATCAGGCCAATGAAGTTCATCCAGTATGGGTCTTTTCCGAGTATAGTATAATGCGCCAATTTATCACCTCAATACAGATAGAAGAACGGGAAAACGATTACCCAGACAAGATCAACGAAGTGCCAGTAGAGTCCAAAGTACTCGATTGAAACGGCGTTTTGGGGTGTGTATCCCCCTCTGCTGGCCTTGAAAGTCATGTACATCAATCCGATTATTCCGCCAAGTACGTGGACCCCGTGGGTGCCGGTTGTGACATAGAAAGTGGAAGCACTGACTCTAATATTGGCCATCATCTGCCCTCCAGAATGGGTTCCTGCTTCCATCATAGCGTAGAGCTCACTATCATGGGAAACTCCGTGTCCGTGATCCGCTAGATAGGCGGTGTCGTAGTAATGATGCTGATAGCTATCCGCATTGACCAAGTAGCCCTCTGCATACAATGATTTGATTGTTGTATCCCCATGATTATATTCAGCAAGGAATTCAGGGAGGGGGAATCCTATGAACCACTCAATCATCTTTAGTGTCAGGAATAATATCGCTAGGATTGTTGTGGCTCCGAGATATCTGGTTACTAGCTTGGTCCTAACCTCATGGTCTAGATCCAGCTTCTTAGCGTACCTCAGCGCCTGTACTACGGTGAATGAAGAGACTATCAGGGCGAATGTGTTTATCGCGCCCGGAGCTATGTGGAACCATGACGAGGAAATTAGGTGTCCTGCTGGCTCAAAGCAAGTCACTGATGTGCCTTCAACCCATTGCCCAGACTCAAAAACTGACTCGCAGGAGGCTATCCCAAATCTGTATCTCATGTAAGTACTGAATAGTGATGTGAATACCATCATCTCAGACATTAAGAAAATCCACATGGAAACTTTCCTGATATCTATCCCTCTGAATGGCGTTCCAGTAGCTTTGGGTTCGTAGGCCCCGTCGAATGACATATCCTGCCTCCAAAAAATAGACAATCCGAACATGACTATCGCAAGTCCAGCGAAAACCACACCGATCGAAGCGACATCGACCATCTCTCCCCATTTGTAGACACCTGCTAGAGAGAAAAGGAATATTCCCGTTCCGACACTCATGATGAAAGGCGCCCATGAGTTGTGAGGTGCCCCGTGGCTCCAGTCGTGTGGGCCCCATGCACTGGGGTGGTGATCATCGTGTACGCTCAGTGTACCGCCTCCTCTGCCTCATCCTCACTAACCATGAGTCTGTTGAATAGCTTACTCAAGGTTCCTGGTTCGTTAGCGATGTGCTCGTTGGCATCTGTTAGAACGGGGAGATTGTGCGGGTCGAAGCTTGGGGTCGGGGGAGGAGAAGTCGTCATCCACTCGAATGACCACCCTCCCCATGGATCGGCTGGTGCGTCTTGCCCTCGGATGAGACTCTTGATCATGTTAGCCACCATGATGAAGTTGGAAAAGAAGAATATGAAGGCAGAGACAGAGATGAACATGTTCCATCCCGCGGCCTCGATTGGCAGGGCGCCCATAGCCTCCTCCGTGGTCACGAAGTACGTGTGGTGCCTCCTAGCCATTCCCCAGACTCCAAGCCTGTGCATTGGCCAGAATAGGGCATTGTATGAGATGAATCCTACTAGGAAGTGTAGTACACCTAGCTTCTCATCAAGCATTTTTCCAGACATTTTCGGGAACCAATAGTAGATTGCCGCATAGAAGCCAAAGACCGTTCCACCTACGAGAACGTAGTGGAAGTGCGCGACTACGAAGTACGACTCATGGAGGTGCAGATCCATCGCGATGGACGGGAAGAACATTCCCGAGATTCCCCCAAGAGTGAATGTAACTAGGAAGCCCAAGGTCCAGAGGGTGTGGGTCCTGTATACCAGAGAGCCCCCATGCATCGTCTTAAGCCAGTTGAATATCTTGATTCCCGTCGGGACGGCAACCAACATTGTAGTTAGCATGGTGACGAATCTCAGAGTTGGGCTCATTCCACTGGTGAACATGTGGTGGCCATAGACAATGAAGGAAACAACGCCTATTCCCGCCATTGCGTAAACCATTGACCTGTATCCAAATATCGATCTTCTTGCACTGGTTGCTATTACTTCAGATATGACTCCGAAAGCCGGGACTATAACAACATAAACCTCTGGATGTCCGAAATACCAGAACAAATGGCTCCAGAGAAGGGGATCTCCGCCAGCTGAGACATCATAGAATGCTGTTCCGATTACCCTGTCCAGATAGACTTGGATAAGGCCTATTCCGAATGCTGGGATTGAGAGGAAAAGCATCAGGTTCGCGATGAGTATTGACCAGGTGAAAAGAGGCATCTGGAGCCAACCCATTCCCGGGGCCCTCATGACAGCAATTGTGGTTAGGAAGTTGATTCCTGTCAGTGTTGAGGAGGCTACAAGCATAATCTGCCCTGCTACCCACATTGTTGTTCCCATGTGAGCAGTTTCGCTCACGACGTATGGAGCATATCCTGTCCACCCTGTATCTGCGCCTTGGCCCGAGAAGACACCTGTGAAGATTAGCAAAGCACCCACTGGTTGTAACCAGAAAGACATGGCGTTAAGTCTGGGGAGAGCAAGGTCTGGGGCCCCAATCTGGAGAGGTATCATCCAGTTTGCAAAGCCATTGATTAGAGGCATCGCGGCGAGGAAGATCATAGTGGTTCCGTGCAACGTGAAGAACTGGTTGTACTGATCCTGAGTCAGGAAGTCATTTCCTGGAACGGCCAATTGTATCCTAATCATCATGGCCATTATTCCTCCTACGCCCAGGAAGAAAAGACCAGCAACGAAGTAAAGTGTCCCGACCTTTTTGTGATCGGTTGTTGTGAGCCAGTCAGCAATCCAAGGAGCGAAGAACTCCCATGTGAATGACTCCGGATTAGTCCTGTAGAAGACGTATGCTAAGGTGAAAACCAGCAGTACCGCTGAGACTATGATTAGAGTGGTGAGGACGACGTATGGATCAGCTTCCTCCAATACCAACACCGGGGGGGAGACCTTCGCAGTCAATCTGTTCCACATGTCGCCAGAGCTACCGCCATTGGCGCCGTCAGCATTACCGTTCACGGAGTTGGTGTGTAGGACGAACTCGACATTCCTATCTGATGATGGAGAGGTCCATGTCAAGGTCCACGATGTCTGATCGTTACCAGCTTCTGTATGGCTAACCTCATTCACGCTGTAAGACTGTACCGTAGCATCAGATGGAGACAGCTCTCCGTCACTGACCCAAAGATTGAATCCGCCTTGATTGATGTTGGATGGATTTGTTGGGCCACCAACGAATGAGACGGTGATTTCGTAGATTTCTGAGTAATTGTACTGATCGGGTAGTCCTGTAATCGAGGGGACGACCTCTGAGTTTGTTGTAGCGCCATGACAGTTACATCCTGAGTCTTTAACACCCTGAATGCCGTTTGGATAGGATACCGCGGCCGGTGATATCACCAATGCCATAACTAGTGCTGATAAGACCAGCAGTGTCCGTGCGGATTTCTTATTCATTCAGCTATCTCCTATTGATGGACTACCAGTTTTCCTGCCATTACGGAGTGAGCGTCACCACAGTATTCAGTGCAGAGGATGATTTGGTCACCAACTAAATTGCTGATAGGGAGCCAGAGAGTAGTCGGCCATTCGTACTCGGATGGCCCTATCTCTGCCCCGTACAGGGTGTCCTCCTTGATGCCCATGCCCAAGAACCACGGAGCATGAGTGACATCCTCAGATCTCATATTAGCGAGGTATGTTTCACCTTTCTTCAGAGAAAGAAGCGGAACTGTCCCGTAGACCTCTATGTTGTCGCTCCCTGTATCGCATAACTCTGTAGCGAGGTCAAGACAATCGAATGCCCAGACCCATTGCTTTCCTGTAATTTCGATCACATGGTAGCATTCAGACGTCACGACCCCGTTGCTGTCGAGTCGGTTATTGGATGATTGGCCGTCTTCACACTCTTCGCCATGATAGCCATCCTCGCCAGTCTCAGACCATACTGCGTCTAGGGGGACCCATGAAACGTAAGTCAACCAGACGATTAACATGAACGGGGCGACTGTCCAAGCTACTTCCAGCCTCATATCATCGTTGTGCTTCGGGAAAACTCCTACCGCTATTTCATCTGGATTGTCATAGTTATCGGAATCTTCTGAGCGATACCAGAATGAGTGGTGGTAAAGCCAAGTGAAGGTAAAAACAGACACTAATATAGATATCACGATGTAGTAGTCCCACAGACCTTGGAATAGAGTGCTCTGTATAGTCAAGACACAACCCGTACTGACGGGTACGAATTCCCCTCATAAGGGATACGGATGCGTAGCCTGCGATTTTGTTCCATGTTAATGGAAAGACTCCTAAGCAAAACCTTCCTTAACGAGCGATGATGGAACATAACGAATCTGGCAAAAGAGAGGTTATCCCCGGTCGTCATGACAGGGCTTCAAGATTCGAGAGGGCAGCCAAATCAATTCGCAGTTCAATATTCAGGAACTATCCAGTTGAGGATGGGGGGTGCGGCTGCCCCGTGGTTGTGGAAGGCATCAACGATGTTAAGACACTGAGGGAACTAGGTTTCACGGGCGAGATTGAGAAGGTGAACAGGGGCTGGGCCATGCCAAAGCTGGTCTCATACCTGTATGAGAGGTATGGAGTCAGAAATGGGGTGGACGGGGGCGGGTCGGTTATCTTGCTAATGGATTGGGATAGGACCGGAGGAAGGTTGCAGAAGTTACTGAGAAGCCGTCTCGAGTCACTGGACGTGAAAGTGGATGAAGACCTGAGGATGACGCTGATGAAGAGCATGAAGCCGGAAGGCAGGACTGTTGAGTCCATCAGGCCTCATATTGATGGCCTGATTCAACTGATCTCATATCAGAAATAGTTATTCTGGAGCTACGGTCATTGTCTCCTTTACTGTATTCAGGACGAGCTGGGTTAGTGATCTTTCAATTCCATCTATTGACATGACGTTCTTAATCAGGTCATCGAGGTCATCCCTATCTCTCGCCCTCGCGATAATCATGGAATCGTAGTCTCCTGTAACGTCGTACACTCCTGATACCCTGTGATCCCTGGAAATCTTCTCTTGTATCTCAATTAACCTTCCCTTCTGTATTCTGAGGCCCACCACCACGTTGAGATTCCAGCCGATTTTCTCGGGGTCTAGTCTAACAGAGTATCCAGTAATAACTCCACTGTCTTCCAACCTGTTCACTCTGTTGCTAACCGTGCCTAGCGCCACGCCAACAGTCTCTGAGATTTTTCTCAGAGATGCTCGGCCATCATCCTGCAGTACAGAAATTATTTTTCGGTCGGTATCGTCTATCAAGAAATCACCATGTGATGTAATTAGTGAATGAAGCTAATGAACATATGCCACACAAACAAGAAAAATCCTGTTCGCTTGTTCAGGGATGGGCCTAGTTCTCCGTAATCAGCCCTCTTTGAGTCATTCTAATCATTACTTCTTGGTCGTTCAACATCAGAGTAACTCTTCCACCGATCCATACCGGAACTACCTCGGTCCCTGAGGCTAATATATGCCCACCAGAAATATCACTTGGTATTCCAACCTCTTCAATTGGCATTGACTTAGTTTTGAGAAGGGAGTTCAATGACTCCTCGCTTATCTCGGATACTCCCATTTCCAGTGTTTTGGAAAATTCTTGACAGGCCTTTCCAATTACCCTATCAACCTCCCCACTCCTTATTCTGGCCAACTCCATACCGAGGTGAATTACCCTGAGTGGCCTCCATCTATTTCCGGGTATACTCACCCTGCCATTTCTGATTCTCCTAACAGAGGACCATACAGACTTGGCTTCTGGAGTAGCCCAAAGTACCTTTTTGCCTCTTAGCCACAGTTCATCTGGAACAGGGCCCCATTTTTTCTCGATATTTTTTCTAAGAGTCTCCACAATTGGTTGAGGGGAGCTGGGAATGTCTGGTTTCACCGAATCGAGTGTCTCGACAGGCTCTGTCTCTTCAATTCCCGCTGAGTCTGCAAAGGGCTTCTGTATAACCGAAACGAAGAATCCTCCTCCTCCAATATCGTCGTTCCAAATCCTCATACAATTCCGTAAAGTGTTTGAAATTCCTTTTTCCTCTGGAGGCAACATCGATGATTTCAGGTCGATATTTGAGGAGGGTTTTGCATCAGAGTCTAGGTTAACCCATGATCCTAGGCCATTTCTTCCTGGGAGTGACGGAAGGATTTCAGAAACTGGAATTAATTCCAATCCTTCCTCGGATCTGATTATCTCCGCTACAACAGCCTCGTTCTCTACGGGGTCTAGAGAGCAGGTCGAGTACACTATACGCCCCCCTGGCCTGGTCAATCTGATCGCCTTCCTGAGTAATTCTATCTGTAAATCATGCAGTGATCTGCCCCCGTCTGGAGTCCACTTTTGCCATACCTCTGGATTCTTCCTAGTTGTAGCTGAACCTGTGCATGGAGCATCCACCAGAACCTTGTCATACCCACAATCTGGAATATTTGGTAGGTGTCTCCCGTCATGGTTGATAACCACAATCGATTTTGAGCTATGCCTGTGGACATTGGATACTAACGTGTTCGCCCTGGAACTCGATATCTCGTTGGCGAACACAGCACCACTTTCTCCCAGACACTCGGAAATCTGAGTCGTTTTTGACCCAGGGGAAGCGCACATATCGAGCACGAGATCTCCACTGGTTACCTGAAGCGCGAGTACGGGTATCATGGAAACTAGCTCTTGGCGTGTGATTCTTCCCGTCTCATGAAGGGCTATCAGCATCTCTCTTGTCCCGCCTTCTGCCAGTCCCCTGCTGAATGGCATCTCCCACGCAGTTCCAGGCCCGGCGAACCAAGATACGGGTTTACCGCCATGTTCTGAGATCCATTTTTCGACCCATTTTCGATCAGGCCTAAGTGGGTTGACTCTAATGGTTTCTGGCAGGCGGTCAAATGCCCCTTCTAGCCAGCTTTCTGGATCGTCTCTCCAACTGGATACAGCTTTCAAGAGGAGGCTTGATGAGGCGAGCTCTGACCATGACTTTTCTGAGACCACCACGTGCACCGGAGACAGTGTCATCGAATCAATGGCTCGTATGCTTGGCTTCGGATAGCTTGTTGGCAAAGGGGCTTCTTGGCGGGTGAAGTCTGTAAACGGTTAAACATCAGATGAGTTGCTCGCAGATTGCGGCCTAGTCGCAGATGGGATGCTATGAGGACACTAAGGAGAAGAATTTCAAGAAATGCAGGAGAGCCAGTGAGTTTAGACCAAGGTAAATCGACGAGGAAGTTGGTTGAACTGGTTGAAAGAGCGCAAACCAATGGCTTGGATCAGGGGCCACTAACACCAGTCGAAGCCTTAGTCACTATAGAAGGGGAAGACTGGGTCTGGCAGATTGTGGATCACGAAGTGTTAGAGACTTTGAGTCATCGTCTAGTTTTCCAGAGTGACGTTGGGTCTAGAAGGGAGATACTGATGACAGCCGGTTTGGATACGGCGGTTAATGCTGCATCAAAGATTGTTGAGTTGGACGGTGGATGCGTACTAATTGAGACTTTAGAGCCATGAATTGTGTGTTAGCGGGCTTGAAATAGTGTGGGCAGGTCCGGCGGATGGATGGCGAAGGAGAAGAAGGGTAGCGGGATCCAGCAAGCAGCTGGACTGATAAGGTACTTCGATGAGGAGTCTGAGGACGCCATCCAGATTTCCAAGACGATGATTTACGTTGCTTGCTTTGTCTTCTCAATCACAATATATCTGGCTAACAACGATGTTTTGTCATGGCTGGCAGATACAATAGGACTCTGAGCTATTCCTCTGACAAATCGACGAATGGTATCTCACTGGTTTCCTCCTTCGGCCAGGTATTTTCCAACGATGCATACTCCGAGGAGAGGACTTCAGTACTGGGATCTGCCTCGATAAGAGAACTGCTGGCTCTTCCAAGAGCCCTCTCTACAGCGGGGGCGTTTCTGTCCTCCAGTGCCCTCGAGGCTTCCTCCAAATCCATAGCGGCCCTTTTCAGAGCATCTTCGTCACCATCCCCGTTGGAAAGAAAATCAATCCTCTCACGAAGCTCGACTATGTCGGACCGCATATCTTCTGTCGCCCATTGAATTAGTTCCATCCAGTCGTTCCTGTGGCCTTCGGAAGACTTCTCAGTCACTCTTTCAAATTTCCTTAGACGATATGGCTCCCATGGATTTCTGCCAAGGGATGCTACCACGTCATGGATACAACGTGCCCTGAGAGAAAGTGGACCTGTAATCTCAATTTTATTCATGAAGCACCTAGCGAAAAGACCCATGCCCCAGTATGAGTCACTGGTTATGGTGACAGAAAGTTGCCCTGATGTGGATTCCAACTGCCACCTCTGCTCATCGTAACCCGGTTGTGAGGAGAAAATAGGCGGGTCGTGAGGTCCGAGAAACCTCAAGACGGCTTTCGCAACATCTCCGAGGAATACATGGCTCCCGTTCCCAGGCCACGATTCGGGTCTGAGGTATCCTTCTCCATCTATTTTCATCCTGGGTTCCCCTTCCGTAACCTGTGCAAATAGGACTGACTTAAGTGGGTCAGAGACTACGCCGAGGTCCTCTTGCATAGATTCTGCTGGGAGTCTTCGTACAAGGTTACTTGCCTAGTAATTGCTAAGTTCCTCCCCATATCTCGAGATTTATGCCTCGAAGGAAATACGGGCGTCTGCAGAAGGTAGTCGACCATCCTCCTCGAGATAATTGTAGCAGATGCAGATCTGGTAAGCACTGTCCGATTCCAGGGCATCAGGGTAATGATTCTGGGGCAGGACGGAACTGGAAGGGTCCTGATACTGTAAACAAACGCACTAACAAGAAGAATCCAGCGAGGAAATAGTCAGTCCAATCTGCTTGTTACCTTCTCGAGTTGCTCTACATTCCCTTCGGAGCTACTGCTCTGAGGTTGGGTGTTGATGGGAGGGGTATTCTGAGCCCTGTGATATATCTCTCTCAAAGTCTGGTCGCCAATCTCAAGGTATACTCTAGTAGTAGCAATGCTGGAGTGTCCGAGAAGGCGTTGAATAGTAACGAGGTCGGCCCCCCTTTCCAGCAGTCCAGTGGCGAATGTATGTCTCAGAGTATGCGGGCTCAGTCTAGACCGTGGAATATCGGATGCGTCCGCTAGCCTGTCAATAAGCTTCTGAACTGAACGGGGATTCATTCTCCTTCCTCTTCTGGAAAGGAGGAGGGCCCGCTCACTATCGTCCGTCCCGGTCATTCTGGCCCTCGATTTTCTGATAGGCAACCAAGATTCAACAGCTCTGACTGTAGCATCCGTGAATAGGACTGTTCGATCCTTCTCTCCTTTGCCTCCTATTACCAATGCCGATTGATCATCTAGATCCATATCCTCTATATCGAGCCCACACAGCTCCGATACCCTGAGGCCAGTATCCAGAAGAATAGTGACAATCGGGAACGCTAGGGGATCTTCTGAGTTCCCTGAGGCGTCTCTCAGCCTTGATAGTTCAGACCTACCTAGGGTCCTTGGAAGGGACTTCCTTTTCGAGGGCCTCTGAATCCAATCGGGGACTGCGTGACCAAGCCACTTCAACAAGTGGGAGACAGCCGCTATCCTAGCATTAAGGGAAGATGGGCTTAATTCCCCGAGAGCATTCATCCAAGAGTCCATTCGGCCTCTATCTGGATTTGCCCTCTTGTGGAAGTCTGTTACAGAAATCTTGGAGACATTCTCCCAGGAATATTCTCCCTCTCCGGGAAGCCTGATTGTACTGAAAGTTCTAGCCGCCAGAGTGTAAGCCCTGATCGTGTGTTTGCTCTTCTTCTCCACTCTCAGTTGTTGTACCCAGCAGTCGTACCACGGGAGTGAAGAAAGGCGTTGAAGCCTGAGTGGGATGGTCGGATTTTGACTGGATAATATCGTGTTTGATGAGTCGGTCGGATATCCCTGTCGGTAAGTCATGTCCTCGCCTCCAACCGCAAGCGGTCGTGCATCCCTGTCCCTTAGGACGATACCAAGCAAGCTACCGAGGTATTGAATGCTTCTCTAAAAGAGAGGTTCGATGAGTGGATTTGGATAGACTGAAGAGAGGGCCGCTATGCCTCTCCTGAAGCTTCTTCATTACCATATTCTAATCCTGAAATTTGGTTTTCTTCTTCACTTGCCTGTTTGGAGTCTTTGAGTAAATCTAAATTGCTAATTATCCTACTTGCTACGTTTACACCAGAGGCCGCTTCAATTCCCTCAAGTCCGGGACTTGAGTTGACCTCCAAGACTAGGGGGCCCCTGTCAGATTCGAGCATGTCGACACCCGCGATCTCTAACCCCAATATTTCCGCAGCCTTGCATGCTATCTCAGCATATTTGTCAGGGATAGTCAATCTCTCCACTTCACCCCCTAGGTGAAAATTAGATCTGAACTCACTACCCTTGGCCTTCCTCCTCATAGCTGCCACAACCTTGCCTCCAACCACGAAAGCGCGTATATCCTGTCCGTGAGACTCTTTGATGTACTCTTGAACCAGTGGTCTCAGTCCCCTTTCGAGCATCTGATAGACCAGTTGTCTTGCTTGTTGTTCTGTGTGGGCCAAGAACACCCCTGATCCATGTGTTCCCTCGTTTGTCTTGATAACGCATGGCGTACCACCAACTCTCGATACTGCTCTCCTCGTATCTTGCCATGTGCCAACCTGGGCCGTAATCGGAATTGGAACTCCTCCCTCATTCATTTTCTGTGAGGCAAGGAGCTTGTCTCTACTGCTCTGAATCCCGTCACCCCGGTTGAGAACGATAACTCCCATCCGCTCGAAGGCACGTACGACAGACACTCCTCTTCTGGTAATCGAGTGTCCTATTCGTGGAATGACCGCATCGCAGTCGACAGGCCAGCCTTTGTGTAGCAGTCTTCCGCCATCGTCATCAACGACGATGGATATCTTGAGAGGATCGATTATTCGGACGTTCCAACCAGAAGCCTCGGCCTCCTCCCTCATCCTCTTCGTACTGTACAAGCTAGGTGCCCTAGACAGTATGATTAGGCGTGGTTCCATGTCTGGAGGCCAAAGGGGGCTCTTCTTGAGGCTATTGCCTTACGGCATTGTCCGTAATGGCACATAGCGAGTGAATTATTGTTCAATAATGCGAAGGAGTTGAAAGGCTCGGCATTCAGCTCAGCATGATGACGACGTCAGGGAAGGCTCCGCCTACTCCTAGTGAGCTGTCTGCCATGAAGTTGGATGAGCTCAGAGAAATGTGCAGAGATCTAGGGCTTATGGTGTCCGGAAAGAAGGCCGATTTGATTCAGAGGATAATTGGAGTTGCTGGTGTCATTGAGGCAGAAGATGTCTCAAGCGGGGTGACCAAAGAGGTCCAGGATTTGGATATTGAGGAGGACGTCGGAGATGCAGTTGATAGGCTCCTAGCAAGATTCGACAAGGACGACATTAGGCCCCAAGAGGAAGTTCAGTCAAAGATAGAGGTCGTGCCTGAGCTGGAAAGCGTACTTCCAGATAGCGCGCCGGAAATCCCAGAGGAAGGGCTTCCAGAGGGATGGACTGTGGAACAATGGGCCCACTATGGCAACCAATGGCTGGAAAGGAAGAAGGGCGAGGTTGCATCAACAAATCCTGAAAGTCAGCCAGAAGTAATGGTAGCGGACATAGTCAACGAAAAGGCCGAGCAATCGACTGAAGAAACAGATACTTGGAGTATTCCGGGAGAATCCAAGACAGATCCGATAACAGAAACCCCTCAAGATACATCCTCAATGATCATTGTACTTCCTTCGTTCGATGCATTTTTCGAAAACTGGAAGCCAATTACAGCCTGTCTCTTATACACATCTCCGAGCCCACGAGACGCTACAACAT
>CAXHBZ010000013.1:0-12148 GCA_964015215.1 uncultured Candidatus Poseidoniales archaeon
CACCCGTTATGTCGTCGGCAGCGTCAGATGTGTATAAGAGACAGGTATGAAACAGGCCCGGGTAATCATATGGCCATGATTGGACATGAATTTGGTACCACCACGGGAAGGCCTAGAAGGACGGGCTGGCTGGACCTAGTATCTCTGAAAGACAGCCACAGGATAAATGGCTACACCGGTATTGTCCTCACGAAATTAGACGTACTGGGGGGATTGGACGAGCTGATGATATGTACAGGATATGAACTGGACGGCCAGATTATCGACCATATGCCAACTAGTAGTCAGCATCTTGCGCGGTGCAAGCCAATTTACGAAAAACATACTGGATTCCCTGCACTTTCCGAGAGTGAATGGATAGAGATGGCAGAACTCTCGAGGTCCGAGAGGAAGGGCTTCAATGTACTTCCTGAAAACGCTCTATCTTACGTCAGGAGAATAGAGGAGTTGTCAGGGATACCCATAGTCAGCATTGGAATAGGCCCTGACAGAAGGGCATCAATAGCCAGCCTCAATGGGCCTTTCGACGTAGACCCAGAAGTGACAACCTTCTAATTTACCAGCTATGACGGGTGTGTATGGGTTTCAAGTCCAACGCCCGGAAGAGAAGAGAACAATCCGCTGGGTCAGAAGACACAGAGAAGCCCAAAGAGGAATTCGTCGGGCAGGTGAAATGCGATGTCTCAGGTTGTAATAATTGGGCGGACAAGAAGGTCGGGGGCAGGAAACTAGCATTTGACAGAGCCGCAGATGTATGGGGTGAGTCGGGACTAACTAGGGACTCTCGAAGGATCACCGTGTGCAAGTCATGCTATCGTGCGTGGAAGAAGGCTAAGAAGGACGAGCCCACAGAATGGTCCTAACCCGGGAGTTGCACTGATGGATATGGGGAATATCAGCACCAAAATTGGGCAAATCATTGGTGGCGTATTCCTTTTCTTCTTCGGACTCCCATTCACACTGGTTCCATTTATGGTCCTTGGCGATGGAATGCTGGATCCAGATTACCCATTTGAATCTCTATTCATGGTAACCTTCACAATCCCGTTCTTGTTGGCGGGACTCGCGGTTCAATTTATTGGTCTGGCTACTATAATATCGGCATTCAGGAGCCCTAAAGATCCAGCATCAATTTCCAGAAAGCTCCCTCTCGGGCCCGATGCCATATCAATCACCGAGCATCCTGATTCGGGATACTTAGGAGACTACCTAAGGCAGTCAGAGGCCATAAACGGCAGGGATTGGTACAGGAAACGGGATTCCGCTCATCGCCTCTACTACTATGCTCAGAACGAGGGCGGGTCACCCGGCTGGAGTCTTGATGACCGGGATGACTCCGGTAGTAAGGACTGGTTTGATGGAGGATGGTTTCCATACGATGGCTTTGAACTCCCCATGGGTAGGAAGCAATGGAATGTTGATGATGGACAGTGGGTTTTCATTCAAGAATTAGAATCAATCGCCTCAGGAGAAGAGTATGAGAAATACTTAGAATCAATTAGAGGCAAACCAAGCCCTGTGGCTAAAGTCATACAAGAAAAGGAGTGGTGGAAGTAGGGAAAAATCAGATTCCTTCCGACAGTAACAATGTTAGATGGGAGTCATCAGCGAACACCATGACTGCACACCCACTGAATGAGCCTGTACTGGGATATTCTCCGGGGAGTCCTGAAAGGAACTCCATAATTCAAGAGATTGACAGGCAGATGTCTGAGACTATCGAGATACCTTGTATAATCAACGGGGAGGAGGTCTATACCGGACATACGATACCGCAGGTCATCCCCCACAACCACGGGCACGTTCTCGCTAATGTCCATCTGGCTGGTAGAAAGGAGATGGAATTAGCATGCTCCGCAGCAGTCAATGCTCAGAGATCATGGATCGAAATAGGGCTGGAGGAGAGGTGTAAGATCTTCGAGAAGTGCGCAGACCTACTCGCTGGGGATTGGAGGATGAGGGTGAATGCATCCACAATGCTCAACCAGTCCAAGACAGTGTTCCAAGCAGAGATTGACTCTGCTTGCGAGCTCGTTGACTTCTGGAGGTTTAATTGCCACTATGCACGGGGTTTCCATGATGACTTCCAGCCATTAGTCTCCCCAGAGGGAGTTGTTAACTCTACGGATATCAGGCCTCTAGAGGGCTTCGTACTCTCAATCACCCCATTCAACTTCACGAGTATTGCAGCGAACCTGCCAAGCGCGCCTGCAATAGTGGGCTGCACCAGTGTCTGGAAGCCCAGCAGGAACTCCTACTACTCCAACTACTACCTAATGAGGCTGATGATGGAAGCAGGACTCCCTCCGGGGGTAATCAACTTCCTTCCGGGTTCGGGTGCAGAGATTACTGAAGTTGCACTATCGAACCCAAATTTCGCTGGATTGCACTTCACTGGTTCCACAGCTACCTTCCAGGGCCTATGGCAGGAAATTGGACTAGCCCTGCCCATGCTCAATTCATATCCCAGAATCGTCGGCGAGACAGGGGGCAAGGACTTCATTGTCGCTCATCCAGACTGCGACAGGAGGGGGCTAGTCGTAGCCTTGCTAAGGGGGGCGTTCGAATACCAGGGGCAGAAGTGCTCAGCGGCTAGCCGAGCATACATCCCGAGGTCAGTATGGGAGGAGATATCCGACGAACTATTCGATGAGATTGGTAAGATCGCAATGGGTGATGCTAGGGACTTCACCAACTTCATGACCGCTGTGATAGACAAGAGAGCGTTCGACAAGATATCTGGATACATCCAAAGAGCCACTGAAAGGGACTCCTGCGAGGTTTTCTGTGGTGGCGGATATGACGATACTGTGGGCTACTTCATCGAGCCAACAATCATCCTGACCAAGGACCCCAATTCAGAGTCCATGATCGAGGAAATCTTTGGCCCGGTCCTGACAGTGTACCTATACGAAGACAACGAATTCGATGCTATTCTCAGAGTGTGTGACGAGGCTTCTCCATACGCCCTCACCGGCTCAATCTTTTCGACCAATGAGGATAACATACAGAAGGCATTCGAGGCACTTCGATTCACTGCTGGAAACTTCTACATCAATGACAAGCCCACCGGTGCGGTTGTGGCACAGCAACCCTTCGGGGGCGCAAGAGCATCAGGGACCAACGACAAAGCTGGCGGTCCTCTGAACCTACTTAGGTGGATCAGCCCAAGGTCAGTCAAGAGAACCCTCGAGCCTCCCCAGGATTGGACATACCCGTTCATGCAACAAGAATGACCAAGTCAAAGTTAATGTATCCTGCCGATTTGGAGGGTATTACTGGGGAGCATTTGCTGAGAGGCCACCCCGTGTGGCGACCCACAGACCTGATCTGGGTAATGCCAGCGGAGGAAGTGAAATGAAAAATACAAACAAATACGAAAAAAGCCCGAAAACAACCAACCTTGTCATGGCAATACTACTGCTTACGATCCCCCTCTCGGGTTGTGTTGGCGATACTGAGAATGACAGGGAGCTCGTTATAGTGACTTATGACGTATACGCCCTCACCGATGAGGTGATAGGGGAATTTGAGAATGATACGGGAATTAGCGTCACTATTCTGAAGCTCAATGATGCTGGGTCTATCCTTGACTATCTGATCCAACACCAAGGAAGAGAAGATGTGGATTTAGCCATTGGTATGGACAATAACTTTCTTGGAACAGCCATCAAATTTGACCTTCTAGCTGAAAGCGATGTGAATCAAGTTGGCATAAGAAGTGACGCCTTGGGGCCCTATTCCGGTTCCCTAGCAACACCGTTTGACATGGGCTATGTGTGCCTCAACTACGATACGGATCAAGTCGATGGCGAGAATTTGACGGTCCCAACTTCCCTTTGGAATCTTACCGAGGAGGAATGGAGGGGCAAAGTAGCTCTCCCCTCGCCAGTAACAAGCAGCCCGGGAAGGGCATTTATGCTAGCAACACTCGATTACTTCAACTGGGAGGATGGCAATGATGAGTTCAGTAGCTGGTGGACTGCAATGAAAGACAATGATGTAATCATTACATCTGGATGGTCCGAGGCCTATGAGACTCACTACACAGGAGGATACGGGGAATGGACTGAGGGGTACATTGGAGATGCACACATCACCGTCTCGTACTGCCACTCTCCCGGGGTTGAATCATGGTATAATGAAAATTGGACAAAGTCAGCCTCCTTGGACCTCCCAAAAACATCCTTTTTGCAGGTAGAATATGCCGCTGCCGTGAATGGAGGAAACATTGAGGCCGCCAGCGAATTCATAAATTACCTAATTTCACCAGAAGTAAACTCTCTGATGCCAACAGAGAATCTGATGTACTCAGTCCTAGAGGGGCAGGATTTACCTGAGGAGAACGGATATCTGCTTAACTCAGTTATCCCTCAACAGCCATCTCAAATTTCTATGAATGAGATATCGGAGAATATTGAGTTATGGCTTGAGGAGTGGAACTCTGCCATGACTTCAGGTGAATGATTTGAGAAGGCTAGCAAGCGCATTCGCGGTCTTACTTTACTCAATGCTAATCCTCGTACCAATCTGCCTAGCTACTCAGAGACTTATCCTCGTGACGGGCACCAATCCATATGACTGGACCAAGTCATTGAGCGAGAATTATATCTCACAGAACGTGTTGGAGTTCACTCTATTACAATCGGTCTCATCGACAATCCTGACACTAATAATTAGTATCCCGATAGCTTGGACCCTTGGTCGCCACAGGTGGCCTTTCGAGTCCCTGATCAGGACAGTTCTGACGTTACCTTTCGTCATCCCATCAATAATCGCGGCCATGGGAATACTGACTCTAGTAGGATCCCATGGACTTGATTTAAGGACTAATGAGGGTACTTGGTGGTGGACACTGATAATATCCCATGCTTGGTTCAATATGGCTTTGATTATCCGTTTCTGTGAACCTCTCTTATCCAAACTAGATCCTGACTTGGAAGAGCAGTTACGCTTGTTGCCACACGGCAGAACAAGGGCTTCAAGGATCAAGAATCTCTGGGCTCCGTTGTTGTTACCATCTATTGTGGCGGCAGCATGCATGACCTTCGTTTTCTCGTTCACCTCGTTCGCTTTGGTTAGATGGATAACAGTGAGGGACAATACCCTCGAGAGCATGATGGCAGGGGTTTCGTCATCTGCTGGTATCCAAGGTTACATGGAACCGACCTCTGATATTGTGATGGGTGCATCACTGATTCAGTTCACGATTCTGTTGGCCTCCCTCTGGCTGACCTCGGTTATCCAGCGTGACAGGAAAGCAATACTGCCACAGGCGCGCCCGGAACATGTCCGGAAACCAAATTCTCGTGGCTGGCTCGTGATCTTGCCCGCGTTGATTTTTGCTGTTTTGCCACTAATCTCAGTCGTCATCGGCTCGTTCAGAATCCGTGATCTAGGGGAAAGCGGTGGCGGATTTCGTTGGGGGACTGATGGCTGGAATCAAGCATATCATGGGTCATTCTCATTTGCTCCAATGTCTGAGGCAATCCTGAACTCCCTCGGATATGCGGCAATTACCATCCTTGTAGCACTACCTCTTGGCTATGCCCTGGCTTCAACAATCAACGATCTAGAGAAGAGAAACCCGAATCTAGCAAGGCTTCTGGACGTTTTCACGATGCTACCCTTCGCGCTCAGTGCGGCGATGGTAGGACTAGGAGTTCTTCTTGGAATAATCAAGTTAGACGTATCCTCAGCATACCAATTCTGGGCTCTCCCCTCGCTGGCTCACATCATGCTCACAACCCCATTCGTAGTCAGGATCATGCTACCTGCATTAAGATCCCTCGACAATTCCTATGATGAGAATGCGCGTGTCTTGGGGATGGATGAATTCTCCAGATTTATCAAGATCAAGATACCTCTCCTGAAGGGCTCGATTATCATCTCCTCGATATTCGTCATTGCGATGTCATTGGGCGAATTCGGGGCATCCTTCATTGTAGCGAAAAATTCAGACTGGACGACTATGCCCTTGCTCATTGACGCTTGGAGGGCCAAACCGATGAAAGATCCGTTGTCAGCACCGGCATCAAATGCCGTAGCTACAGTTCTGATGGTGATAACAATGGGACTGTTTATGTTCGCAGAAAGATTTCGGAACAACAGAGACGGGGGGATGTTCTGATGCTGGACTGCGAAGCGCTGACGAAGACGTTCGACAAGACCCTATTTCAGAATCTAGATATCCAACTTGGACCAGGGGAGATCCTCGCTGTTTTGGGCCCCTCTGGTTGTGGCAAGTCCACGCTACTGAGATGCATTTGCGGACTAGAGTCCTTAGATTCAGGAACGGTCAGGCTGAACGAGATCGATATCACACATCTCGAGGCCGAGAAAAGGGGGATAGGGCTGATTTTCCAAAGGCCTGTTTTGTACCCGCACTTGTCAGTCTCCGGAAACCTCTCCCTAGCCTCCAAGTCGGGGCATCAGGCAGCGCTCGAGGAAGTCGGCCTCTCGGGGTTCGAGGGTCGAGCTGTTGAGAACCTATCAGGGGGGGAAGGTCAGAGGGTGGCGCTAGCCAGAGCTCTACTCGCTGAACCAGATGTACTTCTACTGGATGAGCCCTTCAGCGCTTTAGACAGTGACTTATCCATTAGATTGTTGAAAGATGTACGCCAGCTCCTCAAGAAAAGAAAATGCCCTGCCATTCTTGTGACGCACAACCAACAAGAGGCCGAGATGTTCTCTGACAGAATCATGGAAATGTCGGACTAGGTAACAATCGGTCAGTTCTTGACCTCTTTCACGGTCGGCATTGTGTGGATGAAGACCTGCCGTTGAGGATTTTGAGACCTTGGAAGGGCGTCTGGAGGCCAATCTGGTCCCGTAGGGAGTCTCTGGGGGGATTCTCATTCCTCATCTCCATCTTCTTCGTTGGAATGTTCTCCATAGGTGCTCCCTACTTCATCTCGAACAACTTCGCGGCGCACTACCTCGAAACAGTGTGGGATCCCGAGATTGCCCTGGATAGGAGTCTGCCTGTGATTAATTGGCTGATTATCCCCTATGTCGCCCTATACCTGTTTTACCCCGTAACACTGGCCCTAGCCCCTAGGGACGACAGGGGGAGGATGGAGCTGGCACTGGGTGTCCAGGGCCTATTCATGGCCACGATGTTCTGCGTGCTGTTCTTCCTACTTCTGCCAGCTGAGATAGACCTCAGGGACCAGGTGGACACGCACTGGGAGACCAATCCCCCGAACTGGTTGGAGGAGGCGCTGTTCACGTTCATACACGTCTCTGACAACCCCTGGAACGCATGGCCCAGCCTCCACATCGTCCACTCTACCCTTCTGGCCAGACTCATCACACACTGGGTCCAGAGGGACCATCACGAGAGTCGTTTCGCCAAGCCCTTCTTGGTACTCCTCTGGGTCGAGTGGGCACTGCTCTGTGCCAGCATCCTGGCTACGAAGCAACACTATCTGTTCGATCTCGTCACAGGGTTGGTAGTCGCTTTCGTATTCTGGAGGATGTTCATCAGGGTCATCGACATGGTCGAAGAGAGCGGTCCCGACAAACTCGCATCCGAGTCAGGATGGAGCGACTAGTATCAGTTCCTCCATCGTTGCAAGTCCAAGATGCATCAGTTGAAAACAATTGGTAGGAATGCGTTTGCCGCTTCCTCACAGGCATTGGCTACATCATCCAGTCTCTGCAATACACGATACATGTGAACAGCAGCTAGAGCATCATCTCCGCCAGTTCTGAACACAAATCCTGCAGCGTTGCTTTCAACGAGATCTGCCTCATGTTCCGCAAGGTTAACTTCCTGGACATACTTCAGCAGTTCTTCCCGGCCTGTTTTAGTGTAGCCAGATAGAGTTAGATCACGTAGGTGGAGCACGGTGTCCTCGTAGACTGCAACCGTCTTCTGGACCGCCTCTGCCATTTCCATGACCATTTGCCGTGCTTCATCATTATCGTAGAGCGGTCTGAAAGAGAGTTGTTCAGCAACATTCTGGGCATAGTCTGCGATTCTATCTTGTCTACCAAGCATGAATAGGAACTCATCAGAGTCAATCAGTAATTTCCATTCTCTGGAACTGACTTTTTCTCTTAGGGCGTTCTTTAGGTTGTCCGCAGCCAACTCGGCATCTATTGTCGCCTGAATTTCTGCAGATGCATCTTCGCCCTTTGTCGCCTTATCTACAGCTGTCAGCATGTGGCCAACAGTCACTTCTACAGCTTCTGCATGCTTGTGGAACAACTCGAATACAGTAGGTTGTTTTGTTCCATCTCCGCCAACATCAGCCAACGCATCCTCGATAACTACCTCATCATCTCTAGTGACCCAGAGGACATATGCTACCGTAGCAAATGCGATCGGTAATACAACGATTAGATTGATTGCAGTACTTCCCATAGCGACGTATAGGGTAACTGCTCCGAATCCAGCAGCAGGAAGACTGGCGACCCATGAGGCGAAAATCTTTCCAAATACTCTGAAATCTACATTTTTGGCTCCACCTGCTAGACCAACCCCAACCACTGCTCCGACTAATGTGTGGGTTGTGGATACTGGGACCGCAAGGAATGGCATTGAGAATACTAGAATTGTAGTAGCTGCACCAAACTCGGCCGCGAATCCTCGTGTTGGAGTAATATCAGTAATTTTGTGGCCAATAGTTTCCATAACTCTCCAACCCCATGTTACTACACCTATTGCTATACCAGCAGAACCAAGCAGTACTAACCAAAGTGGAACGTCTACCTTTCCAGCCAATTCCCCTGGTGTTGAGTTTAGTAATTCGTAGACGGTAGCCATCGGCCCAATAGCATTGGATCGGTCATTTGCTCCGTGAGCGAATGCTACGTATGCAGCTGTAATAACTTGTAACCAAACGAAGATTCTCTCGACACCGTGGAATCCTTCTCCTTGGAATTCGTAATTCTTCAATACCCAATACAAAATCAATGAGCCGATAGTGCCGATGACTAGTGCGAGGAGTATTGAATTGATAGGAATCCAAGCACCTTCGTACATGGCATTCAAACATTCATTGGCGATTACATCTGCATCAGCTGGGCAGTAAGGCGTAAATGGGTCAAATGAACCATTTTCTTTTACTGGTAGCCAATCATACTTATTTGCGACTATACCATCTCTTTCAAGTCTAGCAATTAGGCCCTTTAGAGCCTTGAATTGTAAAGCAATACCAAGCACAAAAAAGGTTGGAAGTGCCATAAGTGGGGCCATCCACCTACTTCTTGCAATAGGATCTGGAGCTTCTAAAATCGCAGCACGGACAATGAAGAATGTGAAGAAAGCAAGCAAACCACCCATTAACGGACTTGCTACCCAAGACAAAACAACTTCAGTCAACTTTTCCCAATTGATAAGAGAAGCATCATATTGTACTTCGAGGACTAGTCCGATTCCTACAATTCCTCCAATTATTGAGTGTGTAGTAGATACGGGCAATCCAAATCTAGTTGCGATTGTAATCCAAACCGCTGCCGCCATCATAGCCGCAATGAATCCGTACATCAAATCATTAGTGAAAGCCGCATTGAAGTAATCCGCCTCTGTATCAAAGTAGAGAATTCCTTTCCTTACGGTGTCAGTAACGGCGTCTCCGGCAAAGAATGCACCCATGAATTCGAAGACTGCAGCAATAATCACCGCTTGCTTCAGAGTTAATGCTCTGGAACCAACAGAAGTCCCCATCGCATTCGCTACGTCATTCGCTCCAATGTTCCATGACATATAGGCACAAACAGCAGTTGCAAGAATCAGGACGAGCCACATTATCGGTTCCATATGGACTGAAGCGAAATATATCTAGTATATTGATTAAAAAATATATTGAATATATAGTTTAGCCCATTTTCGCTCTACTGCTCCAAATAAAAAACTATTTATTTAATACCAATGGTCGCTAATCGTGGCAGAAGGTAAGCCTCCAAAGTCAGAGATTAGGAAAATTCAACTCACTGGCGGGTCAACTTACATAGTCAGCCTTCCAAAGAAGTGGATCAGTGAACACGGCCTCGTTGCGAAGGATCAAGTCAGAGTTGAATGGCGACCTTCAGGTACACTACGGATTGTTCCCGAGGCAACGTCATTAGTCAGAAGGAGATTGATTGAGTTAGACCTCAGCAAGATTCCAGATGAAATGGTCTATGACCACTTAGTTGGCTCATATCTGGCGGGCTCACAAGTAATAAAAATAAAATCTCAAAAAGGCTTCAATAGGAGTCTCAGGAAAACATTCAGAAAATTCATAAATTCCACCAGAGGGGTGGAGATATCCTCCGAGACGGAATTCAGCATAGAGATGATTAATCTTCTCAATCCCTCAGAAATGCCACTTTATTCCAGTTTGAATAGAATGTACCTCCTGATTTCAAGTCAGATAAGAGATGTATTGGATGTTCTGTCAGGAGGGGACAAGGAAATCCTAGAGGATTGTCATGACAGAGAACAAGAGGTTGATGCAATAAGACTCCTCTTGGAGAGGCAGGTTGGCCAGATACTGGAGTCTGCCAGTATAGAAGACTCGCTGGGAACCTCAAGGTGGGAAGCCTCCGAGATTGGGAAAGTAGTCAGGTCATTGGAAAGGATGGGGGACCACTCATATGCACTATGCAAACTGTCCTTGAATAGGTCTGACGACTCCCCAATTTCAATAAACTCTGCACCCATTTCGTCAATACAAACCTGGAAATCCTCCATGAAGCTTTTAATTTCAAATCTAAGGAGAAGAAAAATTTCAGAGATTCATTTGGCCAAAGGACAACTTATTAGTGCTATAAAAGCCCTGGATGATTTCGAAATTAGCTTGGTTTCCTCTGAATTGGAATCTTCCGAAGTATTGTTTCTGGGTCGTGTTTCTGAGTCAATTAGAAGGATGTGTGCCTATTCAATAAACATGGGAGAAGAGCTTCTCAATATACAGTCACACAGGGACTCTATAGAAATTACAGAGTGATTGTATACGTGATACTACTTCAGGCCTGTCTAGAAAATACATCAATGGTAGGTTCGGTTGAGAATCCCAAATGATGCACCCAATATTAGGACCTCATGCGATCGAGAGGGACAGCTATAGCAGGGAGGTAATCGCTGTATCTGTGCCTGCTGGTCTTGGGTGGATACAGTTTCCCCGATAGGGCCATTTCTACTACCTCCTGCTTCGTCAATGTCTCCAAGTCGCTACCCGGCCAGATGTCCAGCTCGATTCCTTCGTCATCTAGGTAGTCGACCTTGATGACTGGAAGGCGGAGCAAGCCGATCCTAAGCCCCACGTGGTACCTGTGGTGACCATCGAGGATCGTTCCGGTACGCCCATCCACCAGCAAGGGCTTGGTGTATGCGTTCCAACGCAGTGTTATGTCGTACAAGGATTCAACGTTGCCGGGCTTGACCTCCTCATGGGGCTTCAGCCAGGAGATGGGCACCAGCTCGACTTCCATGCAACCCCTCAGGGGGCGCTCATTGAAATCATTTCGTACGGTTTACCCAGTCTAGATCACCCGATTATTCCGGAAACTGCCTCGGTCTGCGTCAGGTAGACCAAGAGCCCCAAACCAGCGAAGATCATCATCCAAGATCCAGTCGCCTTGACCACCCCGGTGGATCTCCTGAGGAAGCTGATCATCGCCTGCCGCCCCATTCCGACAAGTACCGTTACCATCACCATCAGCAAGGTTACAGAGAGGATCAATCCGCCGAGGCCAGCCACGAAGGCCCCCTCTCCGACTACCGCCAACCATGCCACGAACGGGAAAACCGCAGCGGCCGTACAATCCACTGACGCAGCCGAATACCCTATTCCCCACAGGAACATGTTTCTCCGAGGTGTGAAAACCTCATCGGACTCAACCGTCTGGTACCTGTCCAACCACCTCTGCACGAAAGACATCATCTCACTGGTCCAACCAAGAAGCATCAGGCTGCCCAGTACCACGAGTAGGCATGCAATTCCGACAGCTATGGTATGGAAAGTCCCTGATAGGTTGACGACCTCACTCAACCCGAAGATGACTATCCCAACGGACACGAAAAATGTCAGTTGCCCGAGAGCGGCAAAACTCCCAATCTCAAGTGAACCCGGTATCCTTCCGCTTATCTTTCCCTCTGCATGCAACTCCTCCTCCCTCATCCCCAGGCTGAGGTAGTAGGTGATGTACGAAGGCA
>CAXHBZ010000014.1:0-11641 GCA_964015215.1 uncultured Candidatus Poseidoniales archaeon
CCCCTAGTGCTCCCCCAGCGAGAAGTCCTGTCGATGCATACCAAAGAAAGGGAAGCTCAGCTAGGTCCAAGTAGGCAACAGAGGCTATTCCGAATCCTGCAATTATGGAAGCCATACCCCCGAAAAGCCTGATAGCCTTCCCTCTGGCGTCAATGTTACACTCCATGACCATGCATAACAAACCGCTCACTTGCTAATAAAAGCCTGTTTTACGAGAAATACAGCTAGCTCCTTGTAGATATCTTGAAACCGATGTACCAGATGCCTACCAACCCAGCTACCAAGACTGAAGTCGCTCCGAATCCGGGATCTGCACCATCCCAAGAAGACGGGTCTGACAGTGTACCACTTCCCCTTGTGGAGACCACCCAGACAAAATACGCTGAAATGGACGTCATCAATGCGATTAGGCCCACAACCCCATACTTTGCATGCCTCGGAATGGTCTTTCCTGTAGCGTAGTAGTCAAAAATTGCAGAGCCAAACAAGCTATTCGTCAATGTCCACCTGAACAGCCTCTCGCTAGAGATCGAGAAGAAGTAAGCCGCTGGAACCGCCCAAGAAACAGTCGGCCATCCGGGAACCCAGATACCGATAACTGCGAATACGATAAACAGAGACCCTAGACCAGTGTATACCTTGCTCTTGACCGGACTGCTGGAAACAGAGTAAATTTCCACTATCTCGTCCACTGTTTCGAGCCTTTCCATACTAGACCCCAACCCTCCTAGAGGCCAGTGGTTTAAGTGCAGTCCCCTGTGTAAAACGATAGGAGCCACAATCACTAACCTGAAACCCAAGCTCTGCCTCAGAGGTATATGACTGGAGATTACGTCCTCCCCAGAAAAGCAACTCCAGAGGATCCCCTCAGGCTTGCGGTCTTGATATCAGGAGGGGGCTCCGGTTTACTGGCCCTGCTCAGATACCAATCAGAGGGGGCTAGAAACCATGTCACCTCTCTGGTAATCTCAGACTCAGAATCCGCAGGGGGCCTAAGGCACGCGTCTGATTCATGTGTTGAAAACCTATCAATTCCTCTCCTTGATGGATTAACGGGAGCTGAGAGAAGGTTGGAACATGAAGGCAGAGTCATGAAAGCCCTCACATCATATGATATCGAGATGGTAGTCCTTAGCGGATATATGCGGGTCCTCACCCCCTCATTCGTAAAAGAATGGAAGGGGAGAATTGTAAACATCCATCCATCGTTGCTACCTGAATTCCCAGGCGCCCACGCCCAGAGAGACGCAATCGAGGCTGGGGTCGAAGAGTCTGGATGCACGGTACACTTCGTGGACGAGGGTGTGGATACAGGAACTATAATTGAACAAAGAAAGGTGCCGGTGTTGCCCGGAGACACGGTGGAAACTCTAACAGAGAGAATCAAGCTGGAGGAGCATGTGCTGTATCCAAGGGTCTTGGATGAAATATCCTCTGGAAGGGTGTCAGTCTAGGTCCTCGGGCCGGTTTAGGTTCTTCACTGCCCTTCCATCGACCTCCACAAGGATATGGCTTATCTCAGAAAATTGTTCTCTTAAGGGCCTCCTGTCGGAGCCAATATAATCAGCAACCTCAGGTCTCACGAGGGATAGGAGAGGGTGCGAAACCCCAGAGCTAATCGGCATTGCAATCGCATTATCTCCTATGCTCCCCTCTAGCCTCAGTAGGATTTCCATGCTCAGCCACGGGACATCAACAGGAGCTACTTGTAATGGATTACCGCAGAACGGATCTCTGAGAGCTTCAAGGAGTGCCTCGATTGGGCCGGCATTTGGTACAGAATCTACCACCCACTCCACATTGAGGCTTGGGTCAATCACACCCCCATATTCCTCCATATGCTCCGGAGAAGCAACCGAAATTCTGATTGGCTCTAAACCAGCCTCCGCCAGTGCCATGGCAACCCTCTGTATGCAAGCCACACCTTCAATCTCAATCAAGCTCTTGTCCCTACCCATTCGAGTGGACTTACCTCCGGCAAGTATCAGGGAACGCATTCTCTCATCTCAGCTCATCAAGCCTGGTCAGTGCGTACTGTATTTCATCCATCAAATCCAGAGCCCGACTCATGAAAATAGCCCTCTCTTTCCTTCCTTCAGACTCCTCCATCCACACCATAAGTTGCCTAATATCCCTTGAATCTCTCGTAATTGTCCACTCCAGTACACTCTCTGCGATTGGGTCCTCGGATGGAAGTAGGCGTCCGGGCATACCAAGCCGTACACTAACTAACACATATCCGCTTCGCCGAATAAATGGGATCCTAGTCGTTTTGTAGCCAAAAGAATGACAACTCAGCTCACAAAAACATCAGGAGCGTTCTTGAATGATGAGCCACTCCGAAGGGCTAAGCTTAGGCCTACTCGAGGGTGCAACGCACCCATCACTGTCGAAAATTCGACTACTGGAACGAGGCCCCGAAAGTGGGCCCAATAGCAAAGGAGGAATGAAAATATGTCACAAGAAGGAAAGTATGTCATACACGCAACCATCCGCACGGATGGAAACGTCCAGAGGAAGGACGTGGTTGGTGCGATTTTTGGGCAGACAGAGGGTCTGTTAGGAGAATCGTTGCAACTCAGAAAACTACAGAGAACAGGTAGAATAGGGCACGTCGATGTAGTCTTGCATCAGAACAAAGGGAAAGTACAGGGAGAGATTCTAGTATCATCGTCTCTAGATCAGGTCAGTACGGCCGTAATAGGTGCCGCTCTGGAAACCATAGACAGGATCGGACCATGCAAGTCAGTGATTAAAGTCAAGCTGATTGAGAACCAACAGTCGTCAAAGAGGGACCACGTCATCGAGAGAGGAAAGCAACTCTTGCTCAACATGGTGAACTCTGGAGTCGACGACTCGAAGAACATCCTAGATGAGGTCAGAGCCGTTCTGACGCTGGACAAGGAAACTGAGTTCCATGGAATGACGGCAGGGCCAAATGTCTCGGAGTCTGAGGCAATTATAATCGTCGAGGGAAGAAACGATGTCAGGAACTTGTTAAAGTTCGGCATAAAGAACGCGATAGCAACAATGGGCTCGGGTATCAAACCACAATTGGTTGAGCTAGCTAAGAGCAAGAAAGGAGTAACAGCCTTTATCGACGGGGACAGGGGAGGAAAGCTTCTGCTAATGGAGATTAACGGGCAGCTTGGCAAGTCACTGACGCATGTCGCGATGGCACCTCAAAGCAGGGAAGTCGAACACTTGGAAGGAAAGGTGATCACCAAGCATCTCCAGCAGAAAGAGGCTGCTAGCAAAGCGGTTGCTAGGATTCAATCCGAGCTCAACAAAGAGGACGATAAATCAGTCGGGAGGGGAAGCGAGTCACTGGTAGCTCCCGACCATGTCAAGACATGGGCATCTCATCTGGATGGGCTGAAGAAGAACAACGCAGTAATCATCATGGAGGACGGGTCGGGGTCAGACCCAATCGGTGCCAGGGCACTAGCCACAGCAATGGCAGAGTCGGAAGGCGCCACAGGTTTAGTGTTCGCTGGAAAGATTAACGATAGGATATTCGAACTGGCTTCCGGAGCAGGAATTGAGAACGTCCTAGGAACATCCGTGGGCGGGATAACACGCAAGGGCAACGTCCAGGCTTACTCTGCAGAAGATCTCTGAAGACACGCTCAACGGCGGGACGTAGTCCCGTGCAGAACGCACGTCTGACCATGCTCACCAGCAGAAGGCATCAAAAGTCCAGCAGTTCCGCTCTATTCGATGAATCAGACCACGGCCGGTATCTTAGCCCTCTATGGGATACTTGGAGTAACGGTCATCGCACTATGGCTGAGACACAGATCGGTACTGAATCACAGAGATAGAATGATGAGTCGAATGGGGGTCCTGCAGTCCAATCTCACTGATACGACCCAGAGATTAGATCTTCTTTCAAGAGGAGTTGACACAATCCTCGGAGAGACTCCCGAGGTCCGTAACCTCCTAGGGGTTCATCGCAAACTAGAGAGTGCTGAGAATTTACTTTTTGATCAAGGAGTAGCAGTCAGCTCAAGCGAGTCATGTGCCATAGCGACTCACGCGGCCAAAGCAATAATTGAGAAGCACAATGGAAAGAACGTCGATACCGACTCCATTCTTCCGGGCTTGCTTCCACTGGTGGAAAGACTGGATGCGATACTGACTGAGGCGGAGATGAAGGCAGAAGACCTAGAGCTTAATGGCAGTGAGCAAAGAATTCTGGGAGGCCTTTTCCATGCCTCAACACGGACATCAAGGGCAGCTGACTGTTTTAGGATGGCAAATCTCCTCGATCCAGAGGATTCATCCTCTCTTCGATCACTTGCAAGGATCCAAAGAGAATCAGGAGAGCTCGACTCGCTAGACAGGACTCTAGAGAGACTACTTGCAACCGATCCGGACGATGTCGAAGCGCTGGCGGAACAAGCGGCCGTGCTTGTTGGTTCCGAAGATGAAAGATACCTAAGAAACAAGACAAGACTAGTCGCATTGGGACAGCCACTCGAGGAGACAGAGGACTCGGCAAGGCTGTCCGAAATTGCCATGAGAGCAAAAGAATCGAGAATCACAGGCCCAGCGTCGAACCTAGATCCCTCTGACGCCCCTTTGTTGATAGACAGATCTGCCAAGCTACTCCTCCTTGGAGAGGCCGGCGCGGCTTTGGAGACAATCAAATCCGCATTAGATATGGACGAGTCGAGCGGTCCGGCATGGATGCTACATGCAAGGATCCTTGCAGCTGGGGAAGGTAACTCAAAGGAGGCCATCAAGAGTATCAGGAGAGCCACTGCATTGGGCGAGTATGGCGTGATAATGGAGTCGGAGGTGCTTGAGAATGAAGGGAGATTAGATTCTGCACGTGCAGTTCTTGAGGAGCACATAGAGGCCATTCCCGGTGATGCCCAGGCTAGGGCGAGGCTCAGCCTGGTTCTTCTGAAGGCTGGCTCGGTAGAATGGGCCAAGGATGTCCTGAATGATGCACCTCCTGAGTGTTGGGATAGCTCACACATGCATGTAATGGAGGGGAGACTAAATCTTCACGATGCGGAGCAATACAGGGACGACTACGGAACCCATGATCAAATCCTCTTAATTGACGCCCTAATATCATTTGATGCCGCTATCGATCACGATAGGGAGAACGGACTTGCTTGGCTAGGGAGGTCGAGGGCACTCAGATATCAAGGATCACTAAATGAGGCCGAGGTCGCCTTGGTCAGAGCCAGGAGATTAATCCCTGAGCACACCTCAATCCCACTAGAGGAGGCACAGTTATGCATCGAGCAGGGTAAGTTAGATCAGGCCAACACCCACGTTGCGGAAGCGGCAACCCACTTGCATGATCATCCGATAGTTCCTTTCATCAGGGGCCTCATCTCTGCCAAACAAGGCAGACTTACCGAGGCACAGACTCTCTTTTCGAAGGTTCTGGACATAGATCAGAATCACATTAGGGCTAGATTGAATAGGTGTTCCGCCTCGCTTCTGAAGGGAGACCTAGACTCGTCATTAGATGATGCTGACTATCTGATATCAATATCCCCAACACTCCTGATTGCCCGCCAGAGAAGGGCCGAAGTCCTGATGAATCTTGGAGATTGGAAAGAGGCTGAGGTCGAGCTCAGAAGAATCCTAGATCGCAGGGATGAGCATGTAATGGCATTAGTGCATCTGGGAACCTGTCTAATTGCAATGGACAAGGCTGAGCAGGCAGAGAGGCCCCTCAACTCGGCTTTGAGGGTAGATCCAACGAATTCAGATGCATGGTATCAGAGGGGACTGCTCTATGTCGACTTTGGGAGAGGGCAGGAAGCACTATCAGACTTCGAGAGTGCGGCCAGAAACGACCGGAAGCATATCGACGCTAGACTAATGATCGCCGCAATTTTGCATGAGAGGGGAGATGCAAAAGAAGCAATCAATGCCTGGAGGAAGGTGTTGGATATAGACCCTCAACACAGATTAGCTAGAAGGAGACTGGAGGAATGCAAGGGGAAAATAGAACCCTCAAAAGCAGAGGTCCTGCGGCCGGAGGATTGAATCACCTCCTTCCACGCGTAGTGCCATGACCACATCAGTAGAACCTGGACACCCCGCTCCAAAATTCAACCTCCCGAACGCCAATGAGAGCTCAGGAGGCTCGCAGGTCTCTCTTTCTGAAACAGTAGGTGACAAGGGAGGAGTCATAATGTTCACCTGCAATCATTGTCCATACGTAGTTGGTTCAGAGGGGAGGATAGAAGTTATCGCAGAGAAGGCCAGAAAGAACGGCTTGGGCTTCGTTGGGATTAATTCAAATGATCCAATCAAGTATGAGTCAGACTCATGGGAAAACATGGTGAAGAGAGCCCAAAGAGGTATGACATACCCCTACCTCCATGATGACGACCAGACTGTAGCAATCTCCTATGGAGCAGAGAGAACTCCCGAGTTCTACTTGGTATCGTCCTCTGGTGTGGTGGTTTACAGGGGGAGAATGGACGATTCTCCAAGAGACCCCTCGCATGTAACCGTTCAGGACCTGTCCGAGGCCATCGACGATTATGTCTCTGGCAAGGAAATCTCCAATCCTCGAACGGAAAGTATTGGGTGCTCAGTTAAATGGAAAGAGTAATCAATAATGCTCCAGAACTAACTCTGTTTGCGTGGAACTTATCTCCGCAGGCGCCGTTAGCCACATCTTGTCCAGCATCTCTCTCAGTCCAACAGTATCATCTACGTGCACAACAGCAATTAAATCCGCATCTCCACTAATTTCGTAAACGCTCTCAACACCATCCCAACTAGCGAACTCCCCAGCGAGAGAACCTATCTCTGTCCCTGGTCCTACTTTCATCCTAATTAGCGCAGTAAGGCCTATTCCAGTTTCTTTAATGGTATAGCCTCTGATGACTCCGTCCCCTTCTAATCTCTTCATCCTAGTTCTGATGGTTCTCTCTGTAACTCCAACTCTTTCAGCTATTTCGACGAACGATGCCCTGCCCGAGTCTCTGAGCACGCTCAGGATCGATCTATCAAGAGAATCAACTTTCATAATGATTTATCCGTAATCAAGATACTATTTGTAGTTATTCTACTGATAACGGTAATTTAATCTAGAAATACTCCTATATTCGTATATTTAGATAATTTATCATATTGGGTGTATTCAAATGGGACCCCCTTGTTTGGGTTATTGTGTCGAGGGAAGAGGCGATTCACCTTCTTCGTAGACAAGAGTATCTAGACGAGGTCTCCTCGCTCGGCCTCTCTCCCTCATACGCAGCTTGGTACAACGTGGACGTAGCGACCCTTCTCAACCGAACCAGGATCGTGGGACATGAGGTAGACAGTGAAACTGGCCAATCACTGGTATTCTTCGACAGAAGCCTGATGCTATGCTGCCCCTCGTCGGGGAAGATGCATCACTATCCCAAACACCTCCTTCATTGCTTCGTGGATGACAATAGATGCGATTGCTCGGAACACGATGGAGTATTATTCAGGGCCGAACTGTTCTCAATATCTCCAAAAGGCGAGCAACTCTGTTGGGAGGCGTGTTGCAGGTCCGAGATGGAGGTTCCAGAAGTTCAAACCAAAGTATCCCGTTGGCTAAGCTGGTTGAATGAGTAACCCCAATCAGGGACAATATTGAGAAGACATCATCCATTCCAAGCCACATGGGTAGACGCATCTCGAGAATTTTCGGGAGGATGATTCTAGATTCTAGAGGTAACCCTACCGTAGAAGTGGATTGTCTAACAGAGGATGGGACAGTAGGCCGAGCAATGGTACCTTCCGGAGCCAGCACAGGTCGTCACGAGGCTGTGGAGCTACGCGATGGTGGTGATCGATGGGGAGGTAAAGGCGTCGAGACGGCGGTCGCCAATGTCAACGGGCCAATTGCGGATGCTTTGGTGGGGTTGGACGCCAGTGATCAAGGAGTCGTGGATACAGCAATGATGACCATTGACTCAACCCCGAACAAAGGAAAAATAGGGGCAAATGCAATGCTGGGAGCCTCCATGGCCTGTCTGAGGGCCACTGTCGGAAACGGCGATATCTGGCGGCACCTATCAAATGGCGGGGCCTCAATACCAGTTCCTCTGATGAATATCCTCAATGGCGGAGCCCATGCAAACTCGAACGTTGATGTTCAAGAGTTTATGATAGTCCCACATGGATTTGAATCATATCCTGAATCCCTTCGTGCGGGCGTTGAGATATACCACTCACTTCGTTCAGTCCTAAAGCAAGCGGGATTGCTGGGCGGGGTTGGAGATGAGGGGGGCTTCGCTCCAGATCTTCCTTGTAACGAGGATGGCCTCCGCTACGTTGTCAAGGCGATTGTCGAGGCCGGATATGAACCAGGAAAGCAAGTATCGATAGCTTTGGATGTGGCTAGTCAAGAATTCCTGCATGATGATGGGTACCACATCGATGGAAAGGTAATGGACGGACTGGAATTGGGAGAGCTCTACTCGTCTTGGATTGATAGCTATCCAATTGTCTCCATTGAGGATCCATTTGGCGAAGACGACTGGGACTCTTGGGTCGAATTCACCCGAAAGGAAGGCCATAGAGTGCAGGTCGTCGGAGATGATCTCTATGTCACCAATCCAGATCGCCTTGCCAAAGGAATCGAGATGGGTGCATCCAATGCAATCCTCATCAAACTCAATCAGATAGGAACCGTCACTGAAACACTCATCGTCATAGCGATGGCAAAAGCCGCCGGATATGGCACTATAATCAGCCACAGATCCGGTGAAACTGCTGACTCCATTATTGCGGACATAGCGGTAGGAACAGACGCGGGCCAAATTAAGACTGGAGCACCAGCTAGAAGCGACAGGACGTCCAAATATAACCAGCTGTTGAGAATCTCAGAGAAATGCAGTAGCTACCCAAAGCTATTCCAGCATCGAGAGTAGAAGTGGCAGAACGATTGTCGCATCCGACTCAATGACAAATCTCGGAGTTTCCACATCTAGCTTATCCCAGCTTATCTTCTCTGTCGGGGGTGCGCCTGAATATCCCCCGTAAGACGCTTTAGATTCAGAAATCTGAGCAAACCAAGCCCATCTTGGGACGTCTATCCCGACATCCTGCCTTAACATTGGGACTACGGAGATGGCGAAGTCCCCTGCAATTCCCCCACCGACTTGGAGAATCCCGGTGGGAGAATCGTCCTCCCTATACCAGTCGGCAAGAGCCTGCATAGCCGCCAATCCTCCTTTGATAATTGATGAGTCCTTAACAGTCCTGTCGAGTATTCTAGCCGCAAGTATGTTGGCCAGAGTTGAGTCCTCCCATCCTGGAGTGAAGATGGGAATATTGGCATCTGCCGCCGCAACTAACCAAGACTTATTTGCATCTCCGTTGAAATCCAATTCGCCATGAAGGATGATATCATACAAGTACTCGTGCGGAAATCTGCTATCGCCAGCGACTTCTGCATCCTCCCATAAAGAGGCCAACTGGTGCTCTACATCTCTGAACACTTCCTCTGGTATGGCTACATCCGTAACCCTGTTCATCCCTCGTTTTCTAAGCGCTTCCTCATCTTCAGGACGGAGTTCCCTCCACTCATGGACTTCCTCGTATTCCGGTCTGGAAATGAGACTGAATAGCTCCTCCTCCAGATTAGCTCCTGTACAACAGATTGCATGGACTTTATGAGATTTAATCGCTGGCCCAAGACTCCTCCCTATCTGTGCTGTTGACATCGCACCAGCTAGGGTAACCATCAGCCTCCCTCCTTCATCCAGAAAGTTACTCAAAGAATTCCCACATCGTGCCAATTCTCCAGCATTGAAGTGATGGAAATGTTCTGAAATGAACTCTCTTACACTCATCAAACTCCCCCTAGAATCTATCTATTCTTTGCCTTCTTTCGAGGATTAAGCTTCCGTTATCCGAAATCAATCTCTCGTGTATCAGTCCTGCCACATCCTCCGGGTCATGATCTCCACAAGTGAAGACGTCTATCGCGAGTAACCCACTCTTCGAGTAGCAATGGGCTGTGACATGACTTTCGTCAATCAACACGACCGCCGCAAATCCCGGTGGACTGATACTTCCATCGAAGATCTCGACATGGGAATGCACCTCCCTGACTCCGCATTCCATCACACTCTCCCGCATCAGATTCAGCATCCAATGCCCGTCATTTTCCCCATGGGACGAGTAATTCCTGTAATCAAGTAGGACGTGACTGCCTCGCGACTGTCCGTCTGCCATGCTCACTCGTGTGGATATGTGATTTCAAGCTCTCGACTAGGTCAGCCAGGACTTTAATCTGTGGAGCCCTTCGTGTATAGCTTGCTCATTAGTTGCATATGACACCCGTATGAACCCCTCCCCCCCTGTAATCAATGAAGCGGGGATGAGCTGGACTCCTGCCTTCAAGGCCCCGTCGGCGAACTCAGTATCTGACATACCGGTTCCCGTGATGTCCGCAAATATGTAGAAGGCCCCCTCAGGCTCCACAACCCTGATACCCGGGAGCTCGGAGAGCCCTTTCTTCATGATATCCCTCCTTCTCTTGTACTCCTCATTGAACTCGTTAACAGACTCATCACATCCCAACGCGACCCTCGCAGCTTCCATCATGAATGTAGGGACATGTGATGCGGAGTTGGCCTGACTCTTTATTGCGGCCTTGACAACGTTGGGTGGTCCTGTGAGAAAACCTAACCTCATTCCAGTCATGGCCCACGACTTAGACCAACCATTCACCACTATTGTCCTCTCTTTTCCCCCAGGAAGTGAAGCAGGTGAGACGTGAGGCCAATCTACCCAAACCATACGGGAGTAGATCTCATCTGAAACTATCCACAAGTCATTTTCGACGGCTATGTCTACAATTCCTTGAATCTCATCAGGAGTGAAAACTGCTCCAGTTGGGTTGCATGGTGAGTTGACCAGAATCATCTTGGTTTTGTCTGTTACAGCACTCCTAATGGCGTCTAGGTCTGGGTGAAAATTGTCCTTCTTGACCGGAACATGCACGGGTTTCGCACCAATAAATTGAAGCATAGGCTCGTATGATGCCCAAGACGGGGCCAAGAGGATCGCCTCGTCACCAGGCATGGTCGTGATTAGGAACGAGTACAACATTGCCTGCTTTGCTCCTGGCGTGACGACTATGTCCTCGGCCGTGACTTGAATGTCATGATGCACTGAAAGGTAATCCGAGACCGCGTCACAGAGTTCTAGTGAACCAGCCCCTCTGGTATACTTGGTATTTCCCGCCTTCAACTCAGCTATGGCGGTGGCCAATATCTCTTCCGGGGTATCAAAACCAGGCTCTCCAACTGTCCACCTCACTATTTCTGGTCCGGGAGGTTGTAGATATGGTGCGAAGCCAACTCCCAACCCTTCAAACCTCTTTGACACGTCTGGCATGTATCTGGGACGCATAGGACGACCATCAAGGTATGCCGAATCTCGGATAGCCTTCAAGAGAGGAAGGCCGGTCCGGAAACACACAGCACGGATGGCAGAGTAGCTATGCAAGGGATTGCAGATCCCTGGACCCGGGTGCAAATCCCGGTCCGTGCTCCACCAATTTCACTCAATCATATGACTGATCTGTATCATGAAGCATCTGGATTGAATAAATCGCCAGACAACAACTAATCGATTTAGGATTCAATCCTCCATTCCATATCGAAGTGAA
>CAXHBZ010000015.1:0-11593 GCA_964015215.1 uncultured Candidatus Poseidoniales archaeon
TAGCTTCATTCTGAAATCATCCTCGGAGCTCTCATTTAACACAGGCCCTATTATGGCGCCCATGTCAAATGGCGTTGGCATCTCCACTTCACCCGAAAGTAATTCCTTGTATCCCTCTCGAATTTCCTCCTGTAGTACGCTAGTTTCGAAATATTCCTCCTTGTCCGAGTGTGCCCTTAGGGTTCCACTCTTTATTCTACTAAGCGCTACCTCAGGGTCGCAATCAACCCAAATACACAGGTCTGGAACTAATGCGGCGGAATTCATATGTGCAACTCTGTCTACACCAAGTCCTCCGACAATTCCCTGATAAACTAAAGATGAGTGGATATTCCTTTCACTTACCACACCAATTCCAGCCTCCAATCTCGGTAAAATCCATCCGTGTGAGTGATCGACTCTATCAGCTGCAAAAAGTCCTGCTTCATTCTCGGGGGTGGTAGTCTTCCTCCTAACTGAGTCAATAGCCAGTCTCCCGAGTGGATGGTCCCTTCTGGGCTCTCCAGTGACACTGACGGAACTGAAAGGGAATTCTTTCTTCATAACTTCAGAAACCACTTTGGTGGCGAGTCCCTTTCCGCTCCCATCTCCGCCCTCTATGGTTATCAGATACATGACTAATCCTCCTTCGAGTAAACGTCATAGAATTGATTTCTGGATAGTCCCACCAGGCCCATTCCAGAGAGAGTGAAAAGGGGCCCGACAAAAATCATCCCCCCGCTCCAGAGGCTAAAGAATGCTAGCCACCATGTTTTCTTGTAGCTTGCTCCCTTGTTGGCCTCCAATGCACCCGCAACTCCCGCAACCCCTGTTAGTAGGGCAAAAACTGCGAATACCGTGGCTATAATGACGGATTCTCCGAGGTGGCTTTCTCCTACCATATCGATCGGATTGATTCCATCTCCCTTCACTAATGTTACAGAAATCTGGGAGTGATCTCCGGGAACCAGCGAAATCTGAACAGTTACATTGCCCGGATGTTGTATCTCTAGCGATACTGTCCTTCTGGGGACATCGCTAATCGAGAATCTCCCTCCTGAATCAGTCGAGTAAGTGCCCACTTCCAATCCTTCCTCATCGAACAGGGTGACTTTCACCCCTTCAACCCCGTTTCCCCCAGATGTGTTGCCAACTAGCTCGGAGATAACAATCCCATCGATATCAGCAGTCCCTCCCGACTCTTCCATCTGGCCGGACAATATATCGCTCACATTCCCAGAGATTAGCATTAGCCCAATTATAATCCCTAAAATTCCGCCGATTCCGAGTAATGCCGCCCCGAAATTCCTAGTTGCTGAGTCAGTGGAAAGATCCGAGAGCCACATTTCAAGACCGGAAATTCCGTCAATCTCATCTTCTCCTCGGTCAATAACCGTGCTCACCCCCCTTGTTCTGACCTGCCCGTGTAGTGTTAAGCTGTTCATCATGCCGATTACAGGATTCACCAAATTGATGCTCCTTAGCGCCGTCAGTCTTAGATTTAAGTGAGTAGAAGGCAATGGAAAATATGAATGCCAGCAGGAGTGCAAGTTGGATCGGGGTCAGGGCCATATTGTCATTTTCATCGCATCCCACGAAACAGTTGTTTTCCTCAGTCCCAGAGAGATTTGTCATTGATACGAGGTACATAGACGACCAATTTTTCCCGGTTATCCAAAATTCGGTAGAGTTGTGGAACGCTATTCCATTCAAGACATTATTGACCCCGTTACTGTGTTTTGAAGAGAAAATTGAGGCATCAAAATCACCCAATAAAGAGCCGTTGGATGGATCGAATAGAACAATTCTATCATCTTGCCAAATATTCGCCAGAACCCTTGGCCCTTCAACCGTGTTAATACATTCAAGCTCGTTTATTTTGTTGATTTTATTCCCGAGATCATCAGACACTGAAACTTCTCTCAATACTTCAAATGATTCCGGGTCTCTTACTGATATGGATGATGTCCCATTAGACATTATCAAGGATTCTCCATTGTAACAAATCCCCCAACCCTCGCCCTCGTAATTAAAAGAAGAAATGACTGAGAGGTTTTGAATATCAAAAACATAAGCAATCTCACTCTTCCACGTTAGCATAATAATGGTGTGATTATACACTGTAATTCCCTCTGAAAAAATTGAGTTGTCAAGAGAAACTGACCTAATTACTCGTCCAGTCCATGGATCCACTTCCCTAAGGGATGAACTGCCGTACAAACCCGTGCTTTCATACATACTTCCATTGTACATTTCTAGACCTTGTGTGAATGCGGATTCATCATGGTCATGTTCACTCAGTAAAACGATTTCATGTTCTCTAGAACTACTTGAAATAGAAGCCGATTCGGCCTGAAATATGGGCAAAAATATGCCCAATAATATTACTGAGGCCAGCATTAAACTGCCTCCCCCCGCACGACTCATGTATGAACGATGCTCCATCGGTGTTAAAATACGTCTTAGAATCGTTTGAGTATAGTTACTACACGGAGTGTTGAGAATGTTAGGTCGGGCAGGGCGATATTCATCCAAAAGTGCTGTCGCACTCGTTGTTCTGTTGGTTTTGACGAGTATGTCACCAATTGCCCTCGCAGGTAATGCTCCCGAGAGCAGTCCAGATAGCGTTGTTGGAGATCTCGGCGAGTTTGATCCAGCGACTGATGGTAAGCAATATCTCTTTTCCACATCTCCAGTTCCTATATATTCAGCAACCGGTTTCCTGAAATCGCAATGGAGAGGCGAAGGATATCCGGACCTTGTCCTGCCCTTTTCTCAATCATACCTCAATTCAAGAAGCATGACAAGAAATTGTGACAATGCATGGGCCGTTGGAGATACAGACGATATAGCAACTGCCGGAGGGACAATCTCGGCCACAGTCCAGAAGATTTCCAGTAACTCAGCCATAATTGTCGAAGATGGGCAAGTCATACCTTCCACGACCCTGAATGACATTGCATCGACGTGGGAGTCCACTATTTTCCCAACGGTGACCAGCTACTTTGGAACTGCACCTGATGTCGACAACAACTGCCAGATAGAGATAGTCATCTTCTCGATTGATGGATCCGGAGGAATTGGGGGATATTTCGTTCCTGGACTTTCTTCTTCCACAGATTCGCTATTCATTGATATCGATGATTTAAGTTGGAGGAACACAATAATTGCCCACGAGTTCCAACATCTCCTGCACAATGCGAGGGACCCCTTTGAGTTCATCTGGATAGACGAGGGTGCCGCTGATATGGCTGCATATTTGTGTTTTGGAGTTACCAACACTCTCACGGGGCATGCTAATGCATGGTCTCAGAATTCCAACATGAGTGTGAGATGGTGGAACCAGAGAATTGCCGATTATGGTGCTGGATTCCTATTCATGATGTATCTTTCGGACAAGCTCGGTGGAGCCTCATCCATCTCTACATTGGTTGCTAACACTGATACCGGTGGTAGCGCCATAGAAAATTTAGCGTCAAACCCTCCTCCTGGCTCGACGCCCATCGGAACAACGATGAGTGATATTTTTGCCAACTTCACTCTTGCTGTTGCAATAGACAGCGATCAAGGTGCCTTTGGTTTCTCGAATCTAGACTTGAGCACAGGATGCATTTCCGCATTTATATGCAAGGTACAGATGAGTGGCTTTAATGATCAATGGGTGAATCCATGGACCAGCCCTCTACAGGAACTGGAGGGTTGGGGCATGAGGGCCTACAAATTCAATCAAGGATCTGGCGCCCCTCTGAACATAATGGCCCAACCATCAGAGTTCGGATTCGAAGGAGCCATACTTGCTAGAGACAGTAGTACTGGAAGTTGGTCGATGAGCAGGATGAGGGTCGACCAAGTAACTGGGTCGATTACTGGCTTGATTCACGGATTCGGTTCAGACGTGGACGAGGTTTGGATGACAACATGGTACGAGTCATCTGTGGATGATTGTGATTACAATTACGCTACTTGTGGAATAACAACTGGGAGCTATCCAACCGCTACAGTCACCGTTCAAGCTATGTTGGTCACCGACCCAGCTGAAGTTTCGATAGACACAATAGAAGGTTTTGACAGAGACGGGGATGGCCTATCTGATAGCGTCCAGATAGATTTGGATATTGTTTCCAACTCATTCTTTGAGATACTGGAAGTTTCAGTGGACGCCTTCTCAAATAACTCGCTTGTTGACACAAAAATATTCTCGGTAACTGCAGGAAATAGCATCGCCACAGAAAAGAGTGTTTGGTTCACCCCCCCTTACACGTCCGAATGGACCTTCGGGATCGGGATCAGGGACGTTACATCATCTCTGGTAGACCAAGCGTTTTCACTGCCGATGGAATTAGCCAACATGGAGCCAGTCGCTTCAATTTCTGTCTCTGTTAATTCTACCCAGACATGGCTTCCAGTGAATATGTTTGGATCGGGTTACGACGAATGGGGTTTCGGGATGGAAAACGGCTCTTTCTCAAACAATGAAACTCCCATTGCATATTTCTGGGATCTCGGAAACAATGTATCATCCACACTCAAAAATCCGGTTCACCAATTTCTAGAGCCTGGGGTCTACCCCGTTGTTTTGACTGTAATGGACCAAGGTGGGTACTACTCCGAACCGCAGACATGGTCCGTGGAAGTGCAAGATACAAGCGACCCGATCCCTGAAATTTCTGTTGAGGGGGTCGTAGTCTCTGATGAGCTGGTTCTGATGACCAACCAACAAGTAATGTTCTCTGCACTTGGAACAACTGACAATCTCCCAATTGAGGAGCTCTACTTCGAGTGGAACTGGGGGGATGGGGAAATAGAATCTGGAATCGGATTGTATGAGTCCAGTCACTCGTGGGTAGATGGAAGTGCAGAGGGCATAATCTACTCTCTTTCACTCATGGTTAGCGACGGTATTCACGATGTTGAGCATACTATCTTTATCAAGGTGCTAAACAGAGTCCCCCAACAGGTATTCGACGGCCAGCTACAGACTTACACTTTGACCCCGCTGAACCTCCCCACACTATTCGCTGATAGTGACGGGATGATTGTAAGCTACGAATGGACCTTTGAGGAGGGTGTTAATCTTGACGGCGGGGGTATGACAATGACCTCAGATTTCTCGCAACTGACATCTGAACTAGCCAATCCTGTAGTTGGATGGTTGACTCCGGGACTCAAGAACGTGGGGTTGACCGTCATTGACGATGATGGGAATTCAACGTCCGCTGTTGTTCAGGTTAACGTGATCAACCAACGACCGGTTGCAGTCTTCTCCAGGCCGGTTGATGGTACGGTCGACACGACATACACCTTTACCAGTTACTCTTTTGACCCAGATGGGGATTCAACCCAACTCTCCTCCATTTGGTCCATCTCAGATTTTTCTGGAACGATTGAGAATTCCACATCAGTAAGTCATACTTTCACGGAACCAGGCCTATACACGGTATCACTAAGAGTCATTGACACACTTGGACTTTCCTCTGCTGAAAAATCATTTAGTCTGAGAATAGAAAATCCACTACCCGTTCCTATGATAGATTTTTCTTGCCCGAATGTTAACGGTACGATATTGGAGCGTGAGCCGACTGATATCGAACAAGTTATCTGGCAGGTCCCTCAAATGGAAGGAGGCGGTGTGTTTGTGTCTCCGATGAGTTTCATCAAATTCGATGGGTCTGGTAGTTATGACTCTGATCCCGCCTTTGTCGGAAAATCATCGATGGATATGGAAAATCCAGATTGGAACGGGATCACCAGATGGATTTGGGACTTCGGAGATGCAAGTCCCCAAGTTGAAGGTGGAGTAGTTTGGCACCAATACGCGATACCGGGGGCATACACGGTAACTCTGACCGTTGTAGACGGATTCGAAGGAGGGGAGACTAACAGTACTTCCATTCAGGTACTCGTTTCCAAGTCTCCGGTGATTCTTACGGAAAGCCCAATATCTTCAGATTATGTGAATATGGGCGATCCAATTTATTTGAATTACAGTGTCTTTGATCAGGATTTGGAGGACGGGCTTGTAGCATGGATGGATTCCGATGCGTCCATCGACTCTGATGGGGACGGGGACTTCGCAAATGACAGGGATAGAAGTCTGTCTGGTGAATTAGTAGTCAGATGGGACTTGGATTCGAGCATGGACTCAAACGGCGACGGCAATTACAAGAATGACTGGGACTGGAATCCGGAGACTTGGAATGAAGAGGGGGAAATTAGAATCACAATGCAGGCCTGTGATGCCGTGCATGTTTGCGCAGAGAGAGACTACGTGATTACCGTACTTTCGACAGAAGACGAGTACGTCCCTAAGTCACTGTCAGATCTGACATTGGAAGACATTGTTCCGAACAGGGAGAGTGGTGGTCTTCTCGCACTGGTTGGACTTGTTCTACTGCTCGGATGGATTATAATGAAACAGAAAGATGAAGAAGAGCTCGAAGCTGAAGACATGATGGAGACATATGATGTTGATGAAGTTGAAGCGGATGGCGGACTACCTGGGATGGATCAACACAACCCGCCACCCCAGCCCAAGTATCTCTCGGAAGAAGAGCGTAGAGACTCAGAATCGGGATATGTGCGTCCAATTAGGACCAGGAGGCGTTGAATGATTTTGCTGCACAGGGCGAAGCTCTTGTCCTATGTAACCAGCTTCTTCCTTCTTGCGCCTAATTTCTTACTTGTTACTGTGTTGATATTTTCACCCGCAGTATCAGCACAGAGCATGGGATCATGTGACGTTCCTGCTGTGAACGATCCCACCAAAGGGGACAGGATTTCAGTAGAGCCGGTTGAGGATAGCTGGTGGGATACAGTTGAAGAGCCAAAATTTGATCTGGATACTGATGTGTTCGTAGACTTCACTGTGGACAATGATTCCGCCACTGCCATTGCTATGAGACTCGTGCCCGGCCACATGTACACATTCTGCATCAGTATTTCAAGCAATCAGGATGATCCGCCTTTAGATCCAAATTCAGATATCTATCTAATGACCGAACCAAACTGGGACAGATACAAATTGGACTTCGCGGTAAGGGATGAATTCGGATTCTTCGAAGCTTTTGACCAGCTCCCGGTTGAGTGGAGAGATATGGATGACTGGCTTCCCTTCAGAGACGCTCATGCGTATGAGGGGGTCACCTACCAGGAGTTTTCAGTTGCCATTGATTCTAGTGGAACTGGTTTCTTCGGAGGAGGAGACGTGGTCTATTACCTTGTTATCGATGGGTGGAACAATCGTCGGCATACTAATACAGACGCGGCAGGAGGCGATGTTGACGTAGAAGTTCTGATAGATGTCGAGGACCGTTTGAATATTCCAAAATTCACCGCCACACTGCTAGTTGGTTCACTTCCCCTGGCTTGTATTATTGTGCCCTTAATTATCCATTCAAGATATATGTCAAACGGCAAAGAGGATGATGATTTGGAGGTAAGAAGAGAAGTTCCCTATCTGGATAACGAGGTGGGCGGAGAGCGAGATTAGGAAGAGTAGCCTAGAAGTTTCCACGCTGTTGTCAAATCTGAGACATTAATTCTTCCTGAGTGAGCCAAATGCCAGCCCACTTGCATTGTGGAGTACACCATTTTCTGATTTAGAAGAGGAGCGTGTATCCTCACCCAGTCCCCTCCCGAACCAATCCCCATCATAGAAATCCCAATCTCGGAATCCTTCAATTCCCAAGCAGCCTCAAATATTCTCAATGCTCCTTCTGATCCTGAAACTGGATAACATATCTTTACCATGTCACCATGATCAGAATAATCGTCTATTTCAGCTACTATCTCAGCCACCGGCGGGGGTTTTTCTTCGGAATGATGGGAAGCTATTATCTTGGTTTTCCCCGAAGCTTGCTCCATCAACAATTTCCTATCAGATGCGACAATGTCCACTTCCAGATCGACCCAACTGACCTCACTCTCAATAGCCGTCCTGAGAACCTCGATTCTACTAGCCTCATCCCCGGGATAGTAACCACCCTGTCTCTCTGGCCTGCATGTAAGTATCACAGGCAGTTCTATTCCTTGTTTGAACGATGAAAGTGATGATTTTAAGTCGACTGAATCAAGTGGCTGGACCTCATAATTTACCTCTCTTTTAGGGGATTTTCTGGTATCCTCCTCATCCTCAGATTCCTCTGGCTCTACCTCCTTGGTCCAGAGCATGTCCAGCCTCACTTCAACCAAATCAGCCCCCGCAGCGGTAGCCAAAGAGGCGTCTTTGAGCATCTCATCGACCGTACATCCGGTCAACACGACACAGACCAGCGGCAGCTCCATTCGGTCCCTCGACCCTAGGATTCTGTTTAATCGTGTCGTGTCTTACTAAGTCAGGGTTAGCAGGTAATTTGCGCTTTGGAGAAATGTGGAAAGAGGAAAGTGTACATTTTTCCAATAGTGGAATAAAGTGCTTAAATTGTTGTATTTTTAACGATATGTTCGCAGAGTTGAATAACCCCCTGCCGGTAGAGAATGGCGTATTGATTGAGGGTTCCTACGGAACCCTCAAAGATTTGGGTTGATTTTAGTGGAAAATGAGTATGATGCTGGAAGCATACAAGTCCTTGAGGGACTAGAGGCAGTAAGGAAAAGACCTGGAATGTATCTCGGGGACCCCCATGATGGTTCAGCCCTTCATCACTGTATTTGGGAAGTAGTCGATAACTCGGTAGACGAACATCTAGCAGGCCATACAGATAGTATAGAGATCACTATCCACAATGGCGGTTCACTCTCTGTGAGGGACTTCGGCAGGGGAATTCCTGTTGGGATTCATGAAGAGTATGGGATATCGGCCGCTGAGGTGATTATGACGAAGCTACATGCAGGAGGGAAATTCGATAATAGCTCGTACAAAGTCTCGGGGGGACTCCACGGAGTTGGAGTTTCTGCAGTCAATGCTGTTTCTGAATGGATGGAGATGACAATCCATAGGGAAGGTAACATCTACTTCCAGAGATATGAGGCTGGAGTCCCGGTTAAGTCTCTCGAGAAGATAGGGAAGTGCGAGGATACTGGGACAATGATATCTTTCAAGCCAGATTTATCCATATTCACAGATATTATTGAGTTTGATTTTGAAGAGGTCGATACACGAGTCAGTGAGACAGCATTTCTCAATGCCGGACTAAGGATGACAATCGTCGATGAAAGGGGCGATGACCCCCATACTTCTGAGCACCTTTACGAAGGCGGATTATCGGAATATGTGAGTCAGCTCAATAACAGGAGAGAGGCCCTGCACGAGGAAGTAATCAAAATCAGAGGGGAGAAAGAAATTGAGAAGGGTAACGTAGAGGTTGATTTAGCTCTCCAATGGTCAGATGCATTTAGTGAATCAATTCGATGCTACACGAACATAATAAGGAACAAGGACGGGGGAACTCATTTGTCTGGTTTGCGAACAGCATTAACCAGCTCGGTCAATTCGTACGCCAAGAAAAAGAAGCTTTTGAAGGGTGACGCTCTTTCAGGCGATGACGTAAGGGAGGGGCTAGCCGCGGTGGTCAGTGTAAAGCACCCTGACCCCTCCTTCTCATCACAAACTAAGGACAAGCTAGTCAGTAGCGAGGTTACAGGTATCGTACAGACTATTGTCTACGACAAGCTAGGAGAGTTTTTCGAAGAAAATCCGTCAGTTGCGAAGCAAATTGTCGAAAAGGCGCTCCTTGCATCTAAAGCAAGAGAGGCTGCAAGAAAGGCGAGGGATCTAACTCGTAGAAAGGGAGTACTTGAGGGAGGTGGCCTCCCTGGCAAATTAGCGGATTGTCAGTCCAGAGATCCAAGCGAGTGTGAGGTGTATCTAGTTGAAGGGGATTCTGCAGGAGGGTCCGCAAAAACCGGCAGGGACAGGAGAATCCAAGCGATTCTTCCTCTACGCGGAAAAATACTCAATGTGGAAAGACAGAAGCATAATGCTGCAAAGGTGTTTCAAAATCAAGAGATTCAAACCATGATACGGGCCCTTGGGGCAGGGGTCGGAAACAATTCGGAAGAAGAGGGGGCATTCGATTCTACCAAGCTACGATATTCCAAGATAATCATTATGTGTGACGCTGATATTGACGGCGCTCATATCAGAACCCTGATGCTGACTTTCCTGTGGAGATTTATGAGGCCGGCAATAGAAGATGGTCACGTTTACATCGCACAACCCCCACTGTATCAGCTTACGAAAGGACGGGTGAGCAAGTATGTATTTTCTGATGAAGAGAGAGACAAAGTGATGGTAGATTTGCAATCAGGGAATCCCAATGCCAAGATAGGTGTGCAGAGGTACAAAGGTCTAGGAGAGATGAATCCAGAGCAGTTGTGGGAAACTACAATGAATCCCATGACTAGGACAATGCTAAAAGTAACGGTCCAAGATGCCGAAGAATCGGATAGGCTATTCGAGATACTGATGGGAGAAGATGTTCCTGACCGCAGGGCGTTTATAGAGAAATACGCAAAGGAGGTGACTAATCTTGACATCTGAGGAAAGTAACGAACCAGTTACCAGTAATGAAAACATTCTGAACCATTCTCTCGTCGAAGAAATGAAAACATCGTACATAAATTATGCCATGTCCGTGATAATCGGGAGAGCTCTGCCTGATGTCAGAGACGGACTGAAGCCAGTTCATCGGCGTGTGCTTTATGGAATGCATGAAGGTGGCCATACGTCCGAAAGAAAGTATAGCAAATCTGCTCGTTCAGTCGGAGAGGTGATGGGTAAATACCACCCCCATGGAGATCTATCAATCTATGATACCATGGTCAGAATGGCACAAGAGTTCTCGTTGAGATACCCCCTTGTAGATGGACAGGGGAACTTCGGATCTATTGACGGGGACCCGCCTGCCGCAATGAGGTATACTGAAAGCAGGCTGGATAAGATTTCAAAGCATATGCTTGAGGACATAGACAAGAAAACAGTCGATTTCCAGCCAAACTTCGATGATTCTGAGATGGAGCCAACCGTGCTACCTGCAAGGTTGCCTAACCTTCTCCTGAATGGCAGTGATGGGATTGCAGTAGGCATGGCAACAAGAATCCCCCCCCATAATCTTACAGAAGTAGCTGGGGCGATAAGATTGCATGTCGGGGCTATATTGGAAAAAGGGGGAGAGAATCTGGAAATGCCAGATATTTCCATGGAAGAATACATGCAGTATGTCAAAGGCCCAGACTTCCCAACTGGTGCGACCATACATGGGATGGACGGAATACTCGATATGTACATGACTGGAAAGGGAAGGTTTCATGTTCGTTCAAATTGTGATGTAATCGAAGATTCTAGGGGTAAGAATATCGTAGTACATGAGATTCCTTACCAAGTCAAGAAATCTGATATGCTTGTCCACATAGCTGATCTCGTCTCCAAAGGATCCGTGGTCGGAATAAGAGATATACGAGATGAGTCATCAAAAGAAGGGATACGGGTAGTTATAGAAGTAAAGAACAATGCTGACCCTCATGCTGTTTTAAATCAACTATTCAAATCCAGTAGGCTTCAAGAGTCTTATTCTGCAAATATGATGGGCATTCTAGATGGCAGACCGGTCCTACTCACCCTCCCCGTGATGTTGCATACATATGTCGAGCATAGAGAATCAGTAGTCGAGAGAAG
>CAXHBZ010000016.1:0-11474 GCA_964015215.1 uncultured Candidatus Poseidoniales archaeon
GATGTTGTAGCGTCTCGTGGGCTCGGAGATGTGTATAAGAGACAGTCCCCACTCAGTATCTCGACTTCGATCCCGTTCTCCATTAGTGATTCGAGAAGATCCGAGACACCCTCCCTGGCATCATCGTGATAGAAGCTGAAGCAAGCTATGGCTTTACCTTCGAGAGATAGGACGCTTGAACCGTATCCGGACTTCCTTGACTCTTCCAAAGCCTCAAAAATCTGCTCTGAGAATTCCACTCCCTCTGAAATTAGCCAGTCTGCTCTCCCCAACATCGCCCTCCTGCCATCAAATGTGCCGCTTACTCCAGCTTCCCCATCTGATATTTCGGATATTTCCAAGGGGGTAATTTCCCTTTGGTTAGCCTCATTGATGATAGTGGCTGCATAAGGGTGGTTAGACATGCTTTCGAGACCTGCTGAAATCATTAACACAGATTCTTCTGACTCCGTTGTCAGGGTAGTCAGACCGACCATTTTCGGTCGCCCGCTGGTGAGTGTTCCTGTCTTGTCAAGTAATGCGAGTTCGACTTCTGCCGCGGCCTCCAATACATCTCCGCCCCTAACAATCACTCCGGTGGATGAGGCCGTGGACAATGCGGCCGCATGGGGAATAGGCGATGCCAGCAGCAGAGAACAGGGGCATGATACAACCCAAAGTAGTAGTGTAGTAAGGAAGCCCTGCTCTGTCCACCCATGGGCCAAGAACCCGACTACGGGAGCCCCGAGCAAGACCAGCGGAACCCACCACCTTGTAAAATTCTCAATGATGGTTTGTGTCCTCGTCGGCTTCTCCCTGTATTGCCTGACCATTTCTATTAGGGCAGAGAGTCTGGTTTTGTCACCTGTAGCTTCAGAGCTCACGACTATCGGCCCTCTCACTAGGACCAAGCCGGCCTGAACTTTGTCTCCCTCCGAGACCGGTATGGGAACCGGTTCGCCCGTAAGAGGTGCCTTGTCTACGGACCCTTTTCCCCTTGTGACGGTGCCGTCGACGGGGATTACCTCTCCAGATCTGACCTCAACCAGGTCCCCGATCAATACTGCTTCGATGGGTGTCTTCTGTGAGTCCTTTAGTGCGGAATAATGTCCAGGAATTTGCGTTATGCTGAGATTTATCGGGTACACAGTCTCCTTCGCCTGGCTGACTATCCTGGCTGACCTTGGTATTCTATCCAGACCACCTTGCATAGATTCCCGAGCCCTCGTAATCGCTCTGTCCTCCAGATGTGACGCGAATGAAACTAGCCCTACTACCGTGAGGGCCTCGACCCACTCTCCGAGTACGGAGGCCCCAATAACTGCTAGAGAGGTGAGGACCTGGAATCCCAAAATTCCGTTCTGAATACTTGCAATGGCCTCCTGAAACATCTTGGCACCTGCTAGCATTACTCCGAAAAATCCCAGGAAGAGTGGTAACGAGCCGGGAAGTCCCATTGCATCTGAAGCGATAATAGAGAATATCACAGGTAGAGTCAATACAGCAGATATCAGCTTCCACTGATCGGTTCTGAGCTTCCTTTTTGTGGAGACCATGAATTGTATGTCTTCTCCTAAAATGGTTGAGATCATAGATTGGGCCACTTGCCTCAATTCTGAGTCCTGAATCCAGACATTTCTGATTTCAATGAGTCCATCCTCAAATCTAACGGACAATATCCCCGGAACATCCATGAGGGCGTCTCTGAGTCCATTCCTGTTGGTTCCCATCTTAGTCGCGGCCTCCCCGGGTGTGATCCCAATCACCTGCATCCAATCGAGCTTGGGACTATGACCAAGACTCTCTAGAACGGTATTCGTCTTTGATACCCTCCCTCTGGATATGTCAAGGGATATTCTCGCAGAACCCTCTGTGACTGATATGTTGCAATTTTGTATTCCAGGGAGCCTGCTGACTGCCTTAGTTGCCTTCATGGCACAATCAGCGCAGTCCATTCCTCGGATATTCCAATCGAACTCATGGATTCCATCGGGCACTAGTGAAGATGCTGGCCCAGTGTCCTCCATGACCCACCGTAAAGGAGGGGTCCCTTCAATATGATGAGAAGATATACGATGACATCTTCAGCGAAACCCACTCTCGAGTAACATGGTCGAGTTACCCGAGGATTGCGAATGGGACATGATTGTGCTAGACATAGATGGCACTATTCTCGATAGAGAGGGGATTATTCCAGAAATGATCCACCTGGTTAGAGAGTTAGAGAGAAGTGGCATGACAGTGTCTCTCGCCTCAGGCAGGACCCTTCCGAATATCACACCTATTCATCAGTCACTCGGGATTTCTGGATTCATAGTAGGGGAGAACGGTGGGATGGTTTGGGATTCTTCAAGGGGCCATGAGATAAGAGTCCTAGCTGATGGGTCTAGGCCAAGAGAGGCTGCCAGATGGCTGGGTACTCAGATTGAGGGCCTTAATCCAGAAGGGATAGAGTCCAACAGGTGGAGGGAGACGGAATGGTGTCTAATAGAAATCGAGGACTGGGAGGAGGTCAGGGACGCCATCGCTTCTTCAGAGTGGTCTGATATCTCCGTTATCCCCACTGGGTTCGCCGTCCATCTTACGATTCCGGGGCACGACAAAGCTTCAGGACTCCGTGTGGCATTCGATCAGCGGGGTATCGATCCCTCTCGGGTTATCGCTTGTGGAGATGCGCCAAATGATATCCCGATGTTCGATTTGGTGGGATTCAGCGTAAGCGTCAGTAGGAATTATGACGAGGTCGTTAGGGCAGCTGACTTAGTTACAGACGCCCAAGGAAAAGAGGGGTCCTTAGAGCTCCTCAAGGCTCTTTGTGAAAGAGTTCGGTAGTTTGGGGTGGTGCAGGCGGCAGGATTCGAACCTGCGAAGCACTACGCAGAGGATCTTGAGCCCTCCCCCTTTGACCACTCGGGTACACCTGCGGTTCCGGGAGGATAGTCTCACTCTTGATACCCGCGCTTCACTTGGGTTACCGTTTGTGAGGAGAATTGTTCAAGAGTCTCCTTGCACGCACTACCTCCGGGTACCAAGGATGATGGACGACGGAAGCTTGCCTAGGCTCAGTCCCAGTCGTCTAATGGCGGTCGACAGGGCCCTCGATGAGCTGGCTAGGACACAGCGTAGATCTTCCATCCCGATAGAGCTCCCGATGCCAGGTTTCTGGAATGCAGTAGGACAATTAGTCCAACACCTCGAGGCTGAGTTAGCGGAAACGATAAGGTCCGAAGGAATGACTGCCAAGGCCCAATTGCAATCTAGGAAACTGGGAGTGGTGAGAACTGCTGTGAAGGATTTGACGAGGAACAGGCTCAATGCCTTCACACAGCACGCAGTACTTGTCAGACTCATTCAATCGACAGAGGATGGTAGCCTTTCCCCCGGTATGCGTCTTGATCCTATAGAATGGGAGAAGCATGACCCATCAGAGAGGGTTTTCCACACTGGAATTGGCCATCTGGTTGACAAATACAAACATGATGTCTCATGGGGCTCCCTGCTTAGTAACAATTGGGATACTCCTGCTCCTCCCCCTATATCCCCTGTTCACACTCCTCTTACTGAATTCGTTCCTGAAAAGGATGAGCGCGAGGGGATTGAAGATGTTGCATCCGAGGTTCAACAGGTGCCGGTCCAGCATTGGGAAGACCCTGAGTACGACGAGGAGGACAGGATAAGGGAAATAGATGACTTTCCCGAGATATCAGGGACTGTGAGTCCCCCCTCTGAGATTCAGAAGGAGGCTCCGAGGGAGCCCGATATGAGGAGGATTCTGATACTACAGGATCTTGATGACCCGATTATTACCGAAAATGGTGAAGAAATAACGCTCACTACTGGAGACATTGAGTTCTGTCCCTCGATTATTGCGGACACCTTGATTGCAGCTGGAATAGCTGAGGCTGCTGACATATGAGGTAGGCAATGACTTAGGTTCGCCGTCTTTCATGGTTGTATAGGAGAGTGTTGCAGGTGCCGGGACATATAACGAAAAAACAGATTGAGTCTATGAGAGCGGAATTCGATGACGACCCATCAGCCAGAGTGGCGCAGAACGCGGTGACCGGGAACAATGTGGCATCAGTGTCACTTCGAAGAGACCTTGTTCAGGAGGTGGACTTCACATTCAGCACCAAGCTGGACGACTGGAAAGCAACAAATCAGAGGAGCAGTGGAAGATGCTGGCTGTTCGCCACACTGAATCTTTTCAGGCCGGGCACTATGAAGAAGATGAATGTAAAAGAGTTTGAATTCAGTCAGGCGCACATTCACTTTTGGGACAAGTTTGAACGATCAAATCACTTTCTAGAGGCAATTATTGAAACCTCGGACAGGCCCGTTGATGACAGGACAATTCATTTTTTGCTATCTGACCCAATTGGGGATGGGGGCCAATGGAACATGGCAACGAACCTGATCAGGAAGCACGGACTGGTTCCCAAATCAGCTTACCCAGAGTCAAATAGTAGCAGTTCTACGAGATGGATGAATTCCGTCTTGAAAGATATACTTAGGACCACGGCAAGTGAGATCCGGGAAATTATCCAATCTGGGGGTAGTGAGGAGGATGCTAGGAGTCACAAGGAGTCGAGGATGAAGGACATCTGGAGGGTCCTCTGCATCCACCTGGGGACGCCTCCTGAGAGTTTTGATTGGCAATGGAGAGACAAGGACAAGGAGTTCCACCGAAGGGGGGAGATCACCCCTCAGGAGTTTGCTAAGGAATTTGTTGATATTGATTGGGAAGACTACGTATGCATAGTCAATGATCCTAGGAACGAGTATTACCAGACATACACAGTGGACTATCTTCAGAATGTTGCAGGAGGACCGCCCGTGGTTTACCTTAACGTACCGAGTGATGAGATGAAATCGATAACTCAGAAGATTATCGAGGATGGTCTGCCGGTATGGATGGGTTGCGATGTGGGAAAGCAAATGGACAGGAAAAGAGGCCTTTGGGATGCTAAACTGTTTGAGACGAGTGAACTCTACGGAGTCGATTACGGTATGACGAAGGCGGACCGGCTTAGGTACGGTCAGACTATGATGACTCATGCAATGCTCTTCACGGGAGTCGATGTTGTCGACGGGAAACCCAGACGATGGAGAGTTGAGAACTCATGGGGAGACGACTCGGGCGAGAAGGGTTTCTACACGATGAATGATAGTTGGTATGACGAACATATGTTCGAAATAGCCACTGCCAAGAAGTATCTGAATGAGAAGATGCTCGAGGGACTCAAGACCAAGCCGATAGTTCTCGACGCTTGGGACCCTATGGGGTCACTCGCGTAGTTATCCTAGGTTCCTGAGTGACAGCTCTATTGTCACAGAGTCGGGGATAGGGATTCTGAGGACCTTCCTGAGTGCCTTCTCGTCCCTTGAGGTGTTGGTTACTAGCTCCAGCAATCTCTTGTGGACTCTCATCTCCCAGTGGTCCCACGTCTCAGCGCCTTCTCCATCCGGACTTTTTCTGCACGGAACTACGATTCTCCTCGTTGGAAGAGGTATCGGTCCTCTCAATTTGACCCCGGTCTCATCTGAAATCGTCTTTATCTGGTCACAGACCTGATTTACATCGGTGTGGTTCTCTCCCGTCAATCTGATAGTGGTGACGACGGGCATTGATCATCACCTGTGTCTAAGCCTTCTTCTCGATAGCGATACACATTCCGGCGGCCACGGTCTTACCCATGTCACGGATAGCGAATCTGCAAAGCTCTGGGAAGTTGTCCTTGACTTCGATAGCCATCGGTTTGGTTGGCTGGAACCTGACGGTTGCGGCATCTCCGGACTTTAGGAACGCTGGTGTCTCTCCGGTCTTTAGGTTCTTGATTAGCTCTACGAACCTGACTGCGACCTGTGCGGTGTGAGCATGGAATACTGGGGTGTATCCTACTCCGATAGCCTTCGGGATCTCCATCATCTGGATGTTGCCGACGAATGTCTCGTCGTGCCTGACGAAAACTGGCTCGCTCTCTCCATATCCAGCAACGTCTCCTCTTCGGATGTCAGTTGCTGCCAGACCGCGTACGTTGAACCCGACGTTGTCACCAGGTTCAGCCTTGTCTACCATAGTGTGGTGCATCTCGATGCTCTTGACCTCCGCAGACTTCTGGCTTGGGTTGAAGATAACCGTCTTGCCCGTGTTCAGGACACCGGTCTCAATCTTACCGACTGGGACGGTTCCGATACCGCTAATCTTGTAGACGTCTTGAATCGGTAGGCGAAGAGGCCTGTCTGTTGGCTTTGGTGGCATCTCGATGGCGTCGATAGCCTCGAACAGGGTTGGGCCGCTGTACCATGATGTGTTCTCGCTCTTGTTGAAGACGTTGTCCCCGTGGAACGCGCTGCATGGTACGAAGGTGATCTCGTCCGGCTTGTAGCCAGCGCCCTTCAATAGCGTGCTAACTTCTGCAACAGTCTCGTTGTACTTGTCCTGTGACCAGTCTACACCGCTGATGTCCATTTTGTTGACATTGACGATAAGCTGGCTTACTCCTAGAACTCTAGCTAGGAAAGCGTGCTCCCTAGTCTGAGCGTTTACCCCGTCGTTTGCTGCGACGTTGAGAACAGCGGCGTCTGCCTGGCTAGTGCCTGTTATCATGTTCTTGACGAAATCACGGTGTCCGGGAGCATCAATGATTGTGAAGTAATAGTTAGGTGTGTAGAACTCCTTGTGTGCGACGTCGATGGTTATTCCACGTGCTCGCTCTTCTTTCAAGCCGTCCATGACATATGCTAGACCAAAACCGGCCTTTCCAGCCTCTGCTGCTAGCTTCTCGTTCTTCTCAATTACGTGCGCCTCTATGTGACCGCTGTCCAGAAGCAAACGACCGACGGTCGTTGACTTTCCGTGATCTACGTGTCCTACGAACACGATATTCAGATGCGGCTTACTCTTGTCTTCCCACTGTGAACCCATATTATACACCTCTAAGTGTGGCCCGCCGACCGAAGGGGCGTATATGAATCGTTCCCCATGGGTGATTTGCTTTTCTGGTTCGATAAACGTGTTTCAAACTGCCGGAAACGACTATCTGTACTGCAGTTCTACGATGAAGTAGTTCACTTTGGTCGTGTGCGTCTCGTCGTTGACCAGATCTGCAGTCCAGTCACCAGGTATGAATCCCCTAACAGTTGATGCTCCGATAACTAGCCATACGCAATAGTCGTCACTCCCGCAGTCTCCCGCGTTCCTGTTATCGTTAGACAAACCGGTTGAGTTCGCAATTTCATCGTCCGTGCCGTTGTACAGGTATATGTCCAGCTTGTTTTCGGTGGTGGTGACCGGCCCCCCTCCTATACCCCCACCTGCTTGGTCATCATCCTGCTGAGGATAGTCAACCTTGGTTCTGAGATACCTGATTCTATCTTTCGTGTCCTCGTCGTAGGTAACGGGGAATTCCCAAGTCATGATTATTGTGTCCTGAATCCTTCTGTCCATTTCGAAGTCGCTCCACTTCCCCTGGTAATTGACGTAAACCGTGGAGTCATCATGGTGTGTGAGTCCGTTATTGTCGGTTACAGTGAGCCTGATGTCCCATGCTCCCGCGGGCCTATCCTGCCAATCAACTGTCTCCCCGGTCGCGTCGATGTCGTTATTCTCTACGCCATCTCCGTCTGAGTCCGTGTTCCTGTCTAGGTCCCACTCGTAACTAACGATATACTCCTCAGCATAGCAATCCGGCTCATCTGGATCGCATCCTGCCCATGAGGAGGAGCCATCCAAAGAAACTGTGACCGAAACCGAGACTTGCCTGTCGTCTATTTCATTCTCCTCGCAGACCCATACCATCACGAAATCTCCGTTAGGAGGACTGTCTCCATCGCAGTTTTCATCCTTGTCTGCCGCTATCTCGGCATGGGGCTCTCGAGCAGATGAGTCGATTACCGAAATGAGCTTGCTCGTGGTTACCTCGTGAGTCCCATCACTTACAGCGAGCTTTGCGGAATACTCCCCTGGCTGGGCATAGGAGTGACTAGTCGTTAGTCCGTCGCCGGTGTTTCCATCTCCGAATGTCCAAGTGAAAGTCATGGGGTCAGCGTCAGGGTCCGAAGACCCGACTGCGCTGAAGGTTACACTGTCTCCGGCCTTGATTGAGCCGGATGGGTCAACTGTCATATTCGCAGTGGGTGGGCTATTGCTTCCAAGAACATCCATACAGCCGGCCAGTGCAGTGAAAATCATCAGCATGACCATCAACAGGCCCGCAGATTTGCCCCCTCTCATGGGGTAGAGCTGGGAGGTCGTATGAAATCAACCCTACGATAAGATGTTAGAAGTCTAACAGGCTCTTTTGGCCTTTAGGCCTAGCTCCATCCAGGAGCTCCTTCTCTCCCTGTCCAAAGGCCTCTGTAACACGTCCCAGAGACTTGGCCAGACGTTTAGCGTAGTAGTCTGTGTCGTATTCAGGTGGCTTGCCTCCAATTTCGTCTACAAGCCACGCCTTGACACCGAGCTTCTTGTCACCACCTTCGGGCTTTGTTATTACATATCCCACCTTCATTCCGGGCGTGAACTGGAGTCCTGCTTCGATTCTTTGCTTTGCGGCCCTCACGTAGGGTAGTCCATCTGGGTTAGCATAGACGGATTTGAAATCCCATTCGTTCTTCTTTGAATTCCACTTACCCTTACAAGACCGGCTGATGACCAGTCTCGATGGGTCAACTTTTCCGCTTCGCACTTCATCAATTGCCATCTTTGTCATGTTTACCGCACCCTCGGTATCTCCGTCCAGAAGCATCTCGAACATCTCGGTCATGGTTTCCGACAGTAGATCGAAAGAATCGGTCCTTCTTACCTCGTATCCCCTAATCAGCATCTCCTCCCTTGGCCAAACCACCCTTCCGACATACCTCTTTTTAGCGCCGTGACTGAAAAATGCGGAAAGCGCGGTTTCGAATTCTAATTCAGCACCCTCTTTGGTGAATCTACTAGCCAGCTCCTCTCCGAACTCCAAGGTCTCGTCTCTAGCTTTGTTCCATTGATCTGCCACCTTGGGGTCTTCTGACCTATTTGTTGGTGCTCCAACGCCCACTGGTGATTTTACGAAAATCGAGTCTGTATCTGAGTATATCACGTCATTCCCGCTTTCCTCGACTTGGGTTATTATTGCCTTGATGTTGTGCCTGGCCCATTCTGTTATGCTAGCTCCCAAATCAGGGTGCGTAAATCTGTAGAAACTAGATGCGAACACCCCATAGAATGAGTTCATGAGTATCTTAACTGCATATTGTAGCTGGTCCAGTAAGAATGCCTCGACTGAATCGTTGCTTTCCTGCGCCTTCTCCATGTCCCTCTTGTAGATGTCCCTCTTCTCCATCAAATCTTCCAAAAGCCTTGGGACTAACCCATTCATTTCTTCCTTTGACCTGTACCTAGTCCCAGTTGTAGGGGAGACGCTATGTGATTGGTCTTCTTCTCCATCGGTCACAAGGGTGGTGGAGCAAATATTGTTGGTTATCATTATCGATGGATACATCGACTTGAAATCAAGCACGACTACCCATGGCTCCATACCAGGCTCAACTTCGTGCACATAACCCCCTGCAATCTGATCCCTCTTCCGCGGTCCTGCATTTGTCATCGGTACGGCTATCGACTCTTTGTCTGCAAGCCTCATTACTAGTGAGTCTATCCACTGGCTAGTTGTGCCATTTGCCGCGGTTTCAACCGCAGTAAGGGATACCGAAGCGAGGGCTTCCTTCCTTGCTACGGCCTTGAGATGCCCCAGTATGTCCAGAGGGAGATGAGTGTCTCTGACACAGTACTCCATTACCACATCCGGTCTTGTGGCCCACTCCTCATCCATCTTACTTGCGTCAACATCGAGCTTCCTCATGCCCTCGTCCTCCGGCCAGATTAGCTGTGAGACGTACCTCAATGACTCTCTTTGTGGCCTCAGTGTCTGTCGAGCTTGCCACCATGCGTCCATGGGGATTCTGCCGGGGATTCTCCAGACCCGGTTTTGTTGCCTAGTTGGGAAAACCCGCTTAGCCTCCCCCTCTTTCATAGGGACCCTCCCCCATCCAAACAGGGGTGCTCTGCTGTACTTCGGCCTTGGAGAGATAACTTCCGCCCTCTCCTCCATTCTCGGCAAATCAAAATTATCAATGTTGTAGCCGGTGATAAAATCTGGATCTTGTTCTCTTACAAGGGTGGTTAATCCCTCCATAATTTCCTTCTCCTCTCCCCTAAACTGATGCTCTGAACGCTCTCCAGCACGGTCAATAACCGCAGCGGCGCAAAGTATTCGATTGGTGGCTATACTTGTCTCCAAATCGAAGGAAAAAGTAACGAATGGGGCAGGGAAGGGGTCGGTCCTGGATAATCGTTCCAAGCTACAGGAAACTATCATGTCCACTGGATATATGCCAGAGCCCCCTTCTTTTACGACGGTTTCTTCTGCTGAAACGATATTCGTATTGTGGCTGGTTTTCACTGCATCTGGGGCTCTCTCGCCCGCCCAGAGTACCTGACCTCTCGCATTTATGTGAGGCCCGAGATCGAGGTCAAGCATGAGGCGATTCTGAAAAGGGATGTCCGCACTTGTAACCTCCCAATCCTCCAGTTTCTTTCTCAGCCTTCTGACGGAATAGGGCTGATCAGCGTAGACTCTCCAATGCCTCTTCTCACCATGCCTAGTCCATTTCATGACTGGTTCTGAGACCTCTACTACCTCGTTGAGCTCCCGCACAGACTGAAGGTCTGGGGAATGCTCCGGGTTCGGTACTCCTCGTATTGCGATATCGAAGTACGGACGGAGCCCATGGACGAGAAGCAGGACGGATTGGCCTTCCTCGGCTCTGCACCATAGCTCTACGACGGTTCTTGGCGAAGGCGCATCTATGGATTGATATGAACCAGAGACAATGCACATCCTTCCCTCCCACTCCATCCGCATGCCTCGATACTAGGGAATAACACACAGTCTTCAAAGTATGTACTAGAGTTGGACCATATCAGACTTGAGAGAGCCTACTTGCGCAATCGTTGAAAGCCGACTTGCCTCCGTAGGTCCGGAGAGTTGCCGATGTCAGACGAAAGTGCGCCGGCAATCGATTGGGATTCTTTGACGTTCAGCTTCACAGAGACAGACAGGATGTATCTATCGAGGTGTGAACTAGGCGGAGAGTGGGCGTTTGGTTCAATGAGGGACTACGAGGATCTGGTTATATCCCCTGCCGCGGGAGTATTGAATTATGGACAGGGTCTATTTGAGGGAATGAAGGCCCAGAGGGCTTCGGATGGGAGCATAGTTCTCTTCAGGCCAGATAGGAATGCCAAGAGGGCCCAAGAAGGGGCAAGGAGGCTTGGCATGCCCCCTGTGCCAGAGGAGATATTCCTAGATGCAGTTATCAAGACCGTAAGGGAGAATTCGAGATGGGTTCCGCCGATGGGCAAGGGTGCCCTTTACATCAGGCCTCTCCTAATGGGAAGTGGTCCCATCCTGGGTGTTGCTCCGGCTCCAGAACTGTCTCTTATACAC
>CAXHBZ010000017.1:0-11460 GCA_964015215.1 uncultured Candidatus Poseidoniales archaeon
ACTGGATTGGTTACCTTAGGTTGCATCTTATCCTGGCTAAAAAATCCCGATATGTTACCGCCGGGGGTTCACGCTCCCGAGAGTTTGCCCAGAGATGTACTGGTATCAATATTGGATCTGATGAGGGAGAATGGAGTCAGAGTTTCCGGACCGGAAATTTTGTAGTCTAATCGTTGATGCTGTCTGATTCTATCGCTCTCTTTACGGCGATAGGTACAGCGATCAATGTAGCCACCGCTAACACCGGCAGAGCCCAGTCAATTTCTTCCTCTGAAGGCCTCTCGATTAACCAAGTAAAGGTCAAGGATGACTCCTGAAAATCTGAGGACCATTGGAAAAGATTAGTCGTATGATGCCCCACGATGGTCACTGCATTTCTTAGGCCATTGAATGTTACAGCAGGCTCAATTGAGGATGATACGGGAGTTTCTTCAACTTGGATGGTTATTGAGGTCTCGGGATATTGGGTAAGTAATAATCCCCCTTCAACACTTCTCCAACCAATCTCCAGCTTCTTTGATTCTGAAGAAATCACTGGGAATGAGTCTCCATTAGAGTAGAATACGCCAGAAACTTCTGTGTCGAGTTGGATAAGCGAAGTTCCTGGAACCAGCCAAGTATTATCATTTTTCCCAGATACAGAATATATCGTCGAACCGTCAGTGGACAAAGAGGTATTAATCGAGGAGAGTCGATGTAAGTTCCACTCTCCCCAGGTAGTAAACCAAAAGTCCTGTTCCTCCAACCACGAGATTACGTTCTTGTCCTCTCTTACTCTTAAGTCGTCAATTCTAGCTCTCCAGTAGATACTTATCAAGGAGTCATCATCTATCGATTCAATCAGGGAAGTGTCTGCTACACCCTTTTCCAGGCTGGCCCCATTTCTTTTGACGGATATCAATCCTTCTGGGGCATCATCTAACATATCCCCGACTATCTTGAATCCTGATGATAGCAACTGGGAGGTTGTTGTCTGATCAATTGTCTGCCCGGGGACTCCAAATGATATTGGCGCGGCGCCCCATCTAGATGCGACTGTGCTCTCCATGAGGTAGTCTTTGCATTCTTCGATGGCCCAAACATCAACTGAGATGTGAACACCCTCGTAACCATGACAACCAAACTCATCACCATTTTCAAGCCTCTCTGGTCCGATTACATTCCTCAACCATGTATCTTCACTCCATTCTGCGGCGACGGGAGAAGCCAGGAATGGAAATATCATCAAGAAAATTAGGGATGACGCAACTATGCCTCGGCCCTGCATGAAGTTCGGGAGGGGGCAAATGTCTAGAATACTTGTCATCGAATACCAAACAGTGAAACGGAGTTCGTTCACGGGAGTATATGTCCGGACTTAGCTCAGAGGATATCGCTAGATTCTCAAATATTTCCGATATTGGAGGAACCGAAGATGATTTTTCCATCCCCATAATGTATGTATTCTTGTTGAGATACCTGAGTCCGATTGTCAGATTCACATTTAACATCAGTTACACCGGGCTTGAGCGTTTGCCCAGGAAGGGGGCCATGATTCTAACTTCCAACCACACCTCAAATCTAGATCCGGTTTTCAAAATTCTTGCAGCGCGCAGACAGGTTTTCTATCTCGCAAAGGAGGGGCATTTTCAAAAACAACCCAACAGATTCATTATGAAAAGCAATGGAATGATTGAAACTCTTAGGTCAGAAGGTGCGAAAGACGCACTATCCCGAGCTCACGATGTCCTAAGGAAGGGATACGCACTAGGGATATTTCCAGAGGGAACTAGGTCTAGGAATGCGCATCCACCATACCTGCAGCGTGGGAAAACTGGAGTCGCCAGAATCGCGGCCAGCTTCCCAGACGTACCTGTCTTTCCGATCTCCATCATAGGTTCTAGAGAAGTAATGCCTCCGGGTGCCAATTTTATACGATTTTGGAAAAGGGTCGAGGTAAATATTGGGGAACCTGTGACGTTTGGGGAGTGGCTAGGATCTGAGAGTGGTGGAAATTTTACAAGCTCCCAATTGGGGAACCTAGTCGATATTGATGAACACGGGAAAACTTCTATTTTGAAAGTTCTTTACCGGAATTTTACTGATCAACTGATGGCTACCATCGAATCTATGGGGGCCCCTTGATTTCCGCATCCTTGAAGGACTGTCATGTCTGCGTAAACGCATGGAGCAGTACTTGGACTTCCTACGGCGCATCTTAGACGAAGGAGTTCCCAAGGGAGATAGGACCGGTACGGGAACGATTTCTATTTTCGGACACCAAATGAGGTTTGACCTATCAGCTGGCCTCCCTGCTGTAACAACAAAGAAAGTGCACTGGCCTAGCGTTGTTCACGAGTTATTGTGGTTTCTATCAGGTGAGACCAATGTTGGATACTTGCAAAAGAATGGGGTAAGGATATGGAATGAGTGGGCAGATGAAAATGGCAATTTAGGCCCTGTGTACGGGAAACAGTGGAGGAAATGGGAAGCGACAGATGGTAGAGTTATCGACCAGATTAGTAACGCAGTAGAGATGATAAAGAAGAATCCCGAAAGTAGGAGGATTATTGTCTCTGCATGGAATGTTGGGGAGCTAGACGAGATGGCACTCATGCCCTGTCATGCTTTCTTCCAGTTTTATGTAAATGGAGGGAAATTATCATGCCAGTTATACCAAAGGAGTGCAGACGCATTTCTCGGCGTCCCCTTCAATATTTCTTCTTACAGTCTCCTGACATGCATGATGGCCAAAGTTTGTGGTTTGGAACCCGGGGAATTCATTTGGACCGGGGGAGATTGCCACCTATACAACAATCACGTTAAACAAGCTCGCGAACAGATTAGTAGAGATCCTTTGCCACTGCCCACTTTGAGGCTGAAAGATGAAATATCCTCGATAGATGATTATGATTATTCTTGCATAATGATTGAAAATTATCAACATCATCCACACATACCAGCACCAATTTCAGTATGAGTTGATAAAATGAAGATTTCAATGATCGTGGCTATGGATGAAACAGGTTGCATAGGAAAGAGCGGAAGTCTTCCTTGGAGGCTTTCTAAGGATTTATTGAGATTCAAGAGGCTTACCGAAGGAGATGGATTCAATGCGGTGATCATGGGCAGAAAAACATGGGATTCCCTGCCAGGCTCATTCAGGCCCTTGCCTGGGAGGCTGAATATTGTAATGTCCAGAAATACTGGGTGGGAGCATGAAGAAGCTGAAAATGCATTATATCCCGGAAGGGCCATTGAGATCGCGTATGCAGACGGATGCGATGAATGCTGGATTATTGGAGGTGGGCAAATTTACGAAATGTTTCTCGAACATGTGACAGAGCTTCATGTGACAACTGTACATACCGCAAACAGCGGAAGCGTTTTTTTCCCCGATTGGGACCAGGAAAAATGGATAGAAGAGAAGTTGGAAGAGACTGAAATAGATGAGGAAAACGAATTTAAGACATCATATTCTGTGTGGAAGCGACAATAAATGGACCCTTACTTTTTCATCAATATCGCGAAAGGGGTGTCCGCCATAGTTGGGGGTTGTTTCCTGTTCTATGTCGGGGTACTGCATTTCACAGATACAAAATGGTTCGAGCCTATTGTACCACCGATAATGGGATATGCAAGTTTCTGGGTGCTGATAAGTGGTGTAGCGGAGATATTAGTTGGGTTAGGACTGATTATTTCCGGGTTCGAAATTATATTTGATTACGGTACCTACTACAGGGAAAGAGCAGGGGTTTCAAGTGCTCTACTACTTGTGCTTCTGTACCCAGCTAACTTGTACATGTGGATTTATGATGTGGAATTGGGAGGGGGGGAATCGCTTTCTCCGAGAGGCCATATTGTCAGATTATTATTCCAGCTTGGAGGAATTGCTGTCAGTCTTTGGATATCTGGATTATCCATAGAATCTATGAAGAGGGGACTCAAAATCGAAAATTAGGGAATATCTTAATTCATTGAAGCACCAACCACTTCATATGAATGAAATATTGGATTCTCTGACAGAAAGGCTAGCAGACCTCACTGGCATTGAATATTTCACATTTGGATTCAACATCTTTGTTTATTTTTTCTCAAACAGCATTGTATCGCATCACAGAGATATAGACGAGGACACTATCAAAGCAAGAACTAGACTACTACACCTATTCAATTTACTAGTTTTTATCTCTTTCATCGCTTCATTAGTTTTGGTGAACGACGGTTTTCCTGCAGATAAGGTCAGTAGGACATCTCTGACCCTTTTGGCATCATATCTGATTTTCAACGCCATCGAGGCTTTACTTCTCTCGAGATATGGAGAAGACATAGAGGTAATGGGAGTCAACAGAAAGGTAGAGACTCCTACCTCTAGGACTCTGGAATTGGTTGCTTTTTCTGTAATCGTGATGACTGTCGTAATAGGACTGATCAATGTGTGGGATATCACTGGCCTTCTGGAAACTACGGGTGTTATTGGGTTTCTTGCATTGATTGTGTTCACCACAAAGGACTATTGGCTCAGGGATTTTCTTAGTGGGATACTAGTCATTGGCGGAAATAGTGCTAAGAGAGGGGACGTGATATCGATACCCGAAGCCGGCATTCTCGGGATTATTTTGGAGATTAGAGGCTTGCAGACCAGAATTAGGGACCTAGCCCAAGGACATGACATAGAGATACCAAATTACAGTCTTCTGCAGTACAGAACTGACTATCTAAGAAAATCCAAGGGAGGGCCATTCAGAGATTTTGTTGAATTTCATATTGGATACGGCATCCCCAGTGAAAACGTGAAAAGCTATCTTAACACTGTCTACAAAAGTGTTTCAGATACAAGCTCCTCCCTTGATATCTTAAGAGAGCCAAAAATTACGATAAGAGAGAACTCCAATAACGCCGTAATTTGGAGGCTAACTTATGTCTTGGACAAGCCATACCAACTCCTTCAAGTACGAAATGAAATCAATATGGCAGCATATAACCTGCAAGACGAGTTTGGTATCCATCTAAGTACTCCTCAACTTGAGAAGCTTGTGGATTCCTAATTTTTGTACTCAGTAACCCTGATTCCAAGGCCGCCCCTCTTGGATTCCCTTTTCATTATCTTGTTCATTTTTTTATGAAACTCTGATTCCAAATCAACTTGCATAGCCAATGAGTGTCCGAGTATGAGGATTAGTAAATCTGCTAGCTCTTCTGCTGCTTCTGTTTTGGGTTTCCCCTTGGTTATAGCCGCCGATAGCTCTCCTAGCTCTTCGACAGTCAAAGCCAATCTGTAGCCCATATCGTGGCCATTATTTTCGACATTACTGAATGAATGCTTATCATGAAAAATAGCCACCCTCTGCATCATTGTCTCCCACGATCCATCTGGTGTAGACCGTACATCATCAACTACCCAATCTCCAACACTAATCTTCCTCTCCATGGGGGTGCGATTTGCAGTATGGAAATCAACTTTGAGATTGTGAAGGGCGAAATTCTTCGAGAAGAGAAGTTACGCAAGCAGATACTCGGGCTCTCATTGTTGAAGCAAGCTTATCCACAGAATGATGGCTTATGGGATTTTTTGGGTTTTGAGGATCCTTTCCTGCAGCCCAATTTGAAGAACATGCCAATGCAACGTAGGGGATTCCAATTTCAGAGACAAGCCTGCTTTCTGGACCTAGGGTCATACCGACTGTATCTGCTCCTAGTTTTTCCAGAGCAATGATTTCAGTGGGGGATTCGAACTGTGGCCCCACGCATTGTGCGACAGTTATGCCTTCAGGGCATGAGCCCTGAGAGAGTTTCAGCGACCTTGAGCAAATATCCATGGCTCGATTGTCAAAGATTGATGTCCTGTCATAGTGTACGGCGTCCCTATCGTAGAAAGTCCATGGCCTGACTGACAAATCTAGGACGTCGGAGGATATCCCAATAATCCCAGGGGGCATATCATTTCTCATCGACCCTACGGAATTTACGCTCATGAGAATATCAGGATTAAGGCTCTTCAGAGCCATGACATTGGCTCGGTGCTCTATCATGTGGGGGGGTGTTCTAGAATTACCCGGTGAATGATGCCTGTCCAATACAGCCACGGAACCTTCCGAAAGGTGAGATAGTGTAACAGGTACATCTCCCCAATCGGTTTCTATTCTGACAGTGGTATTTGGCCTAAGAACATTAAATTCACCAGATAAATCGCTCATTCCCGTACCGCAAATCACCGCAATGCGGGGCATTTTATCACTCCAAAATTCTGGAGATTAAATCCGCTTTCTTCCCGGATACTGGCTTGCCAGCTTCTTTTAGAATAGCCTTCAATTCAGGTACAGTCATACTCTCATAATCGATAGCTTCCTCTCCTTCAACTTCAACCTCGTCCTCTGGTCCCTCTTCGCTTGGATTCTGCTCGGTCATCTCATCCAAATCCTCGTCTAGGTTGGGGTCTTCCATCTCCTCTTCTTTTGATGAAGCAATAATAGCCTCCTCATCAGCTTTGATTTGTTCAAGAGTGGGTCCGTCGTCTATCGTGACGCCAGATTGTATAAGTTGTGTTCTTCTGATCATAACCATCCTGATGGGGCTAATTTTTGACGCTTCTTCCTTGATCATGGCCTCAAGTTCACCATCCATGACCGATTTCTGCATCGCTACCCAAGTTGATGAGGCTCCCGCCTTCAGAATTGCGTCTCTGGCGATAGACCTTATCTGGTTCTTCTGACTCGATTTGACTCTTTCTCTGCTAAGAATAAGTGGTTTGAATCGTACATAGAAACCGTCTTCCGTTACTACATCTACGGTATCGTCAATCTTACCTCTGTCTCTCCTCACCTGCCTTCTAACGTGGTCTTGCATCATTTGATGTCCTATGAATTCGGTAATGGCGTCATTGCCAAGAACCTCGGTAACTCTGAATCTTATTTTGACATGCATCTTGGAAAAGTCACCGTCTAACTCATTCTGCATGATTTCGTAGTTCCTTCCTACAAGCATTTCTGGCTCTTCGGCGAGGGTTTCTCCAATAACCCTGAATGACCATGGATTCCTAGGAGCCCTGATGGAGTACCATCTCTTAGACTTCCACTTATCTCTCTGCCTGCGTGCCGCTGCTCTCGCCTTTGCTCCCTTTGCCATTACAACGACCTCATCATCGGGGGCTTCCCCGTTTGCGTCCCTGCGACCCACACATAGTATTTGAAACAGGCCCCAGCGACACTAGCTTGGGTAAGCGACTATCAATCACATACCTCTCGGGGTAATATGGGCGTGCTGAGGGTCGAGTGGAGAGTCCACGCGACAGCATTGGACGATCTGAAGTTGATCGACGCGTCTCTAGATTGGCTGTGTGACTCGAAAGAAAGTGTAGAGTGGTCAAAGCAGAGATCTTTCCATGGCCCGGTTATGAATACTGGTTTGGTCACTCTAAACCGAAAGAAGAAGGCATTCGAATGTTTGAGAAGACTTGGAAGAGAAGTTCACATCTCTTTGCTTGAAGAAGGGTTGGATAAGAGGATCGATGATGAAAAAAACCTACACATCAGAATTTCATTATCCGGGCTCGTGAGAGGTGAAGTCAGGCTGGTTAACCCTGAAGGAAGGGAATCTTCAGTCAAAGGAAAATTCAAGATTGAATCTTACCCTGGAAGTCTGGTTGAGGATGTGATTACAGACTTGATTTATGGCATGGTGTAACCCAAAAAAATTTAGGGAAACCTAAACAAATTTCCCTTCAATACAAGGTTTCTTATGCACTATAATGACATGAGAATATATGCCTCACGTCGTTACATCTGCTTGTGTTGATCACAAATACCAAGATTGTGTTTCTGTCTGCCCTGTTGAAGCTTTCAGGGAAGCTGATAACTACCTTGTAATAGATCCCGATGAATGCATAGATTGCGCTGCATGCGTATCTGAATGTCCCGTAGACGCAATATACGCTGATACAGACCTACCTGATGACGATGAAGAATGGCTCGATAGAAATGAAGAGGAAGCTCCCAATCTGCCCACAGCCGAAGGAGATTCCCCAGTTCTCGCCTGATTGTTAAAATTGTTATTACATAGGTTCATCAGTGGCCAGTCACGGGGACTTCCATGAGTAGCACATTCGACCTGACCAAAATGCGATATGGTACCGAACTCCTGAAGAGGGGTTTCGCCAAAATGCAAGAAGGGGGTGTCGTTATGGATGTAGTGACTCCTGAAGAGGCGCACGTTGCTGAAGATGCTGGCGCAGTGTCAGTAATGGCACTTGAAAGGGTGCCTGCAGACATCAGGGCTATGGGAGGCGTAGCTAGAATGAGTCATCCCAACATGATAAAAGAAATAATAGAAACAACAAGCATCCCCGTAATGGCCAAAGCTAGGATTGGCCACGATGGTGAAGCGCGCGTCTTGGAGAGCCTGGGCGTCGATATGATAGACGAATCCGAGGTCTTAACCCCTGCTGATCCGTTTTTCCATATCTCCAAAAAGAACTTTACCATACCATTTGTTTGTGGGTGCACTAACCTTGGAGAAGCCGTCAGAAGGATATCTGAAGGTGCCGCCATGATAAGGACAAAAGGGGAAGCTGGAACTGGAAATGTGGTTAGTGCAGTTCAACACGCTAGATTGTTGAGGGCTGAAATCCAACATATTCAAGCGGCAAATGAGCAGGAGAAGCAAAACATGGTAGATGTAATCATGGAGGGTTTCCAAAGAATGAATGATGCCTCATCATTCGATTTATCACTTGAGAAAATGCCGCATGGTGAGACGCCCTTTGGAACAATAGGCGAAGTTAGGGAAGAAATAGGCTCCCTGCTAGATGAGGTAGCTAAAATTGGACGCTTACCTGTGGTTACATTTTCCGCGGGGGGAATAGCTACTCCCGCAGATGCCGCCCTAATGATGAACAGGGGGATGGATGGAATTTTTGTTGGATCTGGAATATTCAAAAGCTCTGATCCATCCTTAACCGCGGAGGCAATAGTTCTTGCAGCTCATCACTTCAATGACCCTCAAGTAGTTTCTGAAGCGTGCTCCATGGTTGGAGAAGCAATGCCAGGATTGGAGATTGAAAGTCTGGATGTCAGGCTAGAAGAGAGAGGTTGGTAGGTTACTTCCTGGGCTTCCTGAAAGAGCCTATCTTTCTGGACTTTTTCCTTTTCTCCGGAAGAGGGGAAATGGCATTTGGGGATGCTTGAGGATCTCCAGACATTGAACCACCCAAAGTCAGGGAACCCTCAGAAAGAAGTCTGTCTGTTAGTGAGTCTGCCAGCACCTCGTCTTTGTCTGGTGTCTTCAGAGCGTTTCTGACGGACTCGTTGTGGTCTCTAATGACCCTTGCCCTTTCTTCTCTTCTGGCCTTCATTTCATCCCTTGCTTCATTTACTTCCTTTAGTAAAATCTCGATCTCGGCATGTACTGAATTTGCAAGTTCTTTTGATTCGACGAAAATAGAGTGTAATCTGTCGCCTTCAGATCTCAAAAAGTCCCTTTCTTCCAACATTGGTTTTACTTCTTCCCAAATAATGTCCGCTTCTTCATGCGCCCTAATCATTTCTTGGTGTTGGGAATCGGCTTCTGCTTTGAGTGTTTGAATCGTGGTTTCCAAGTCTCCAAGGTCTATGTTTATGGCTTCGAACTCTGCAGCTTTCGGCAACAGTTGGTCTCTCCTTGATGCGAGAACTTTGAGTTTTCTAAGTAGCCTGTTCTCTGCTTTGAGCGTTAATGTTCCATCAGTCATCAGCTTATTTTCGATGTTGGAAATCTCTGCTAGGGCTTCAGAGAGTTCAATTACGTCTGATTTGGCTTTTCCTGCCTCGCTCCTCCTACCTTTCTTACTGTTAATTATCTCTCTAATTCTTGATTGTATGGCGTCCCTTTGGTTTTGATGTGATTTCGCTCTCGCTCTGACCGCTTTCTGCTCATTTAATTTCTCTTCTATGGAGGCCCTAATTTCCCTTGACTGCTCTTGCACCGAGTTCCTTGAGTCTGCTGCCCTTCTGGCTTCCTCGTTGTGAGAGGTCCTCTGATCCCTCATTCTTCTGAGTCTCGCCTCCATTGCGTGAAGCCTGCTTTTCAGGTCATCGTCAGGACTTGGTTCGTCATCGTTCACAGTTTTGCGAGAAGGGAGCCGTTATTGAATGGAACTCCTCAGAGAAGTCCCAGAACAGAGCCCGCAAACGGAAGTAAGGGAGACAGGATTGCAATTAATGCCCCAATCATAAACATCGCCCCCACTGTCCTCCTAGTGCGAGTGATCAAATCACTACCTACCTGGACATTTAGGACTCTCCCTGAAATTAGATTTCCAGAGTCGTCTTCGAGCCTAACGGTAACGGTAGCCTCGCCCTTGATGGAAGGCAGAAGGCTCTGCCAGACAATACTTGTACTGTTCGTCATTTCCTGAATCATCGAAGAAAGAAGGGGCGGATTTAATGGGTCTGAATCCATGTTAACTGGATTGGATCGTAATCGATACACACATTCGTTCGGTTTGAAATCCGGAGTCTGAATTTTTAAAACTAAATCTTTTGACTCGTCTCCAGAGTTGAGGATAAAAGCGAACAAATTGGCCTGCCCAACCACAAGATTCTCCATATCCACGTCAAACCAAAAACCCCCATCCGAACTGCTAATCCCTCTTCTCATTCTCATTCTGTCATGAAGTCTGAAGAATGGTTTGCACTGACTCCTAGCATGTTGCAAAAGCCTATCCCATGTTTCTTCGCCTACCTCAGGATGTCTGAATAGGCCATCGATGGCTGTTGGCTCTACCATAGTGGCCAGCTTCGTCCTAAATTCGGATTCGGAAATCAGAGAAGACCTCCTCAAATGGAGGAGTAACAATAACGACTCTTGTAATTCAGACATCGAGTAACCTTCTCTTAATTCAGACCTGACCGTCTTTAAGTACTCAGTAATCCTGATTCCCAAAAGTGGATCAATATGCGCTTTGATGACGTCATTAAAGGGCCTGCTGAGCAATGCTGGGTGAATGGGCGGTGAAAACGCTTCAAGCATGCCCCAGGGCTCAGATGCATTGTATCTAGACCGGTCGGATATTAATTGAACCCCATGGCCGGCCAGGAGGGAGCCGGTCGAAAGTGCCAGCAAGACCGGACTTACCTCCTCGTCCCCTGATGGGAACCACAGAGAGAGTGCCAGCAGGACGGAGGAAATGACGATCAGGGACGAAGTTGCTGTAATTTGTCTGATTGAGCCATCGATTGTAGCCCTCATTTCTGCATAACCGTGTGAGCTCCTGAAAGTCAGACCTGAAGAGGTTAGAGCATCTGCTTCGTGGTGAAAGATTGTTCTGGTATAGGTCATCATCCTTAGTAGAATAGAAAGAAGGAATATGTCCGCTATTAAGATAAGTAGCGCCGCGGCATATGTAGTTCTTACAAGAGAGAATCCCCCTGCGGCATCTCTAAGTGTCTCGTTCCACCATTCCTGTCTCTTATACACATCTCCGAGCCCACGAGACGCTACAACATC
>CAXHBZ010000018.1:0-11409 GCA_964015215.1 uncultured Candidatus Poseidoniales archaeon
GGCTCACCTTCACTTTCCTCGTCCCACCACCTCTCAGTCATGATAGTCCCTCGATGGGCGATGGTTTGAATGTTGACCCTAATCTGATGGGAGGTAGACACCGTCCCGCAGTTTTACCTCGCCAGACGAAACTAGTGCCTTGAGATGAGATAATGTTTGGTCCAAGCAAAGCATCGGATGCGCATCTGGAGTGTCAAGATACGCGTGTTCTGCTATCCTATCCAATGAATCTATTCCTGATGCCACAGCCTCCAGAACCTTCCCGTGTCTCGTTCTCCTGTGTCTGATGTATCTCCTCAATAGCTTCCTCGGATTGGTACAGGGAGGGCCATGGCCCGGGAAAAGCATTGTAGGAGACATTTGATCAAGTCTCACCAGATCATCGATGTACGCAGCCATGTCACCTTCGGAGGATGGAACAAGAATAGTCCCTATGACTACGCAGTTGTCCCCACTCACTATTCCTGGTTCACCGACCAAGCAGATGTGTCCTGGACAGTGCCCTGGGGTTTCTATGACGTCCCAAGTGGACTTCTTAGCAGGCCCATCCAGAACTATTCTATCCCCCTCAATCAAAATCTTGCAAGGAAAATCTGGGGGTATCGAATTAATAGTTTCACGGCTCGCCCAGACAGGAGCTTCATACACATCGGAGATCATTTTTAGATTTCCAACATGGTCGGGGTGTCTGTGGGTGAAAACGGTCGCGACGATCACCGAACCCATTGAGGTCACTTGATCGATCTTTTTCTTCAGTATTGCCAGTGAGTCATCTGTTTTTGATGATGGGTCTACAACTAAGCACTCCCCTCCTAAATCCCCAATGATGTAGCAATTGGTATGTGTCGAAGGCGGGATAGTTTCGGTTCTCAACGGAAAGGCTTCCACACCTGGAGCGAACTCAATCCGGTGGTCTCCAGAAGGAGGGTCTAAACTCAGCATCTCGCAAGCCTTAAGCAAATCGCCAGTATTAGATGTCCCCCGAGCCAAATCCCTTAGTAGTGTGACAATTGGAGGAGGGATTCTGATTTGGTTCCTCTCCCATTTCTCAATCAGTACATCAGGTCTCCACCACTTGAAGTCGTCGAATTCTGACCTGCCAGGGGGGAAGGAGGGGGAGGCTGTTGACTTCCCCATAGGGACGTGAAAGAAATAGTTCTGGAATCTTCTTGGTGAAAATGGAGGGGTTGTCCTGTCTGTCACCATCTGACTCTGAAACATTTCGATACTTATCGACCCCTCCTGAACTAGTTTCAACCACTCCTCCTTGTCTCCACAAACTAATTCTCTGACCTCAGATGTAACTTCGATAATGTTGCCTTTGCCGTCGGGAGATAGACCTACTTCCTCAACCATTTCCCTCAACAAAGCGAAGCAGGCTAACTCGTATTTGTCCTCAACTCCCAATCTGCCTCCGAGAACGCTCGCTGAATGCTTATCCTCCTTACAAATCCCCCCTCCGGGAAATGCCCAATAATCAGGGAAGCTAGCCAATTCAGGCACCCTATGGCCCATCAGAATTTCATGGCCACTCTCACATTCCCTGCTGAGGATTACAGACGCCGAACGAATGAGTTTTGGGACCTCGATGGGAGACAGAGTCACGCCTTCTGGTAGCTCACCCATGGGTCCTCGAAGAGATATGGTCCTTCAACATGGCGCGGCAATGATTGATTAGATGACCCGGCCCCACAAACACATGGGTAGCATTGTCAGGGTAGGACACAAAGACACTAAAACCGGAGAAATGACATCAGTGTTGGAGATGCCTAACTTCGGACTAGGAGTCTATCTAATGGGAGAGCCCGGAGAATGCAAATCTGCCGTATCCCATGCGATTGATTGCGGATACAGACTTATCGATACTGCCATGGCGTATGGAAATGAGATGGAGGTCGGCCAGGCAATTAGGGACTCGAATGTTCCAAGAGAGGAGATTTTTGTGGTCACAAAACTCAGGAGGCCCCATGCCACAGGATACGAGGAGACCATAACTAGATGCAAGGAGAGCATGGAGAACCTTGGAATAGGTCCAATAGATCTCTATTTGGTTCATGCTCCACCTGAAGATATCAGTGCTAGGGAATCAGTTTGGAGGGCCATGGAGGAATGCTTGGAAAGGGGCTGGGTTCGTTCTATAGGAGTCAGCAATTACGGTGAAAAACATCTCAAGGACATGCTGAATTATGCTAGAATTATGCCGGCAGTTAACCAGATAGAAATCAACCCCTGGCTTCAAAGGCCCTCTTTGGTTTCCGCGACAATAGAATCAGGGGCGGCACCAATGGCATATTCCCCACTGGCAAGGGGGCACAAGGTCAACGACCCCTCGTTGTCGGAAGTGGCAGAAATTTTGGGGTGCACTCCGGCTCAAGCCGCCATAAAATGGTGTATAGATTCGGGAGCGATTACTATCCCTAAATCAAGTAACTTCGATAGGATACTCGAAAATTTCAACTCTCAGCAGATAGATATCTCATCTGTGATGGAATATTTTGAATCCATGGATGAGAATTACGTCTCTGGATGGGATCCCACAGTTGAGCCATGAGGAATGTGTATGAATCAACCAGAGACGATAGAGGAGGAGTTGGCAATAATAGCCGAGGCCTTGGACGCCGGGATAGATCCATTCCCGCCGAAGAAGGAGGAGTCCGGTTTTCTGAGGGCATCCCTCGGGTGGTTCATGATTATCATAATCTTCAGTTGGGTCTCACAACTTCTCTACAGGTCATTGTGATTGGTAGTCCCTCCCGGATTCGAACCAGGGTCATGGCATCCAGAGTGCCATATGATGGACCACTACACTAAGGGACTAGCATCATCCCGACACAGGTCCAATATTTCAACGAATCCGAGCGATTCAATAATTATCTGGCTCTGAAACCAGCGTTAACTTCCGCCAGACTTTCGGGGCTAGGTCTCAGCTCACTATCGGCCAAATCCATCAGTGGGGTCTCTGTCAACCCAAGAGTATCGGTAGCCGTGGGCTGATTCGGATTGTAGTAGAGTAGGCCTGTGACATGTCGCCCCTCCTGAGTGCCATCATGAATGGCTTTCAAGGCAGCAACTGCATCCTCGGGGTCATGGTCAGAGGCAAGAGTCTCTAGTCTTAGTGTGGAGCCGTCGAAAAGTGGGATGTCACTGTACTCGCCTTCAGGGACCTCTACCTCTGAAAGAGGAGAGAAGTGAGAAATATAGTCTACTATGTGTAGAACTTCATCGTTGGATTTCACATAGTTGTAAGATCTGTAAGACTCATCATTGTTGGCGAAAGTAACACATGGAGATATGACATCTATGATTGCCATTCCCCTATGACTCATCGCGGCCCTCAGCAGAGCAGTAAGCTGTTTCTTGCTACCAGAGAATGACCTGGCAACGAATGTGCACCCCAAGTTTACTGCCATCGCGCAGAGATCTATTGGGGCCTGCTCGTTAGGAGTCCCCTTCTTCTTCTTCGACCCCTTTTCCACAGTAGCACTGTATTGTCCCTTGGTCAGTCCGTAAACGCCATTGTTTTCGATAATGTACACCATGTCGAGGTTTCTTCTGATTGCGTGAATGAACTGTCCAATCCCGATACTGGCGGTGTCGCCATCTCCTGAAACAGCGATGAATGACAAATCCTTGTTAACCATGTTTGCACCAGTTGTCACTGAAGGCATTCTACCATGAACTGTGTTGAAACCGTGACTCTTTCCGAGGAAGTAAGCGGGCGTCTTTGACGAGCATCCAATCCCGCTCATTTTTGCTATGCCTTCTGGCCTGATCCCGTTTTCCCATGCCGCTTGAATAATAACGTTAGATATCTGATCGTGACCACATCCCGGACAAAGAGTTGATTTTCCCCCTTTGTATTCAGATTTCTCCAACTCGATAACATTCAGCTTAACCATATATCATCCCTCCAATACCTTGATTACTCTATTTGCGTACTCTCTTGCCTTTGGGGGTAAACCGTCACTGTAGGCCGCAGAAAATAGCTTCGGGAGTAAATGAGTGGGGAGCTCTTTCCTTAGGATTCCGTAGAGTTGTCCATCCCGATTGATTTCCATGACAACCACCTTTTCATGTCGTTCAATGAATTTTTCCACTTCTGAATGATATGGAAGTGCTCTAACCCTGCAGGTGCTCACAGACAAACCCCTCTCCTCCAAAAGGTCATCGATTTCAACAATGGAGTTCTCCATAGAGCCATAGAATATTATGCCAATTTCGCCATCCTCTTCCTCCCGAATGATCGGGGCAGGTAGAATATCCCTGGACCCGTCTATCTTTTTCCTCAATCGTTGCATGGCCTCGTAGTAAACCTGGGGGTCTTCAGAGTAAACCCCGTCTTCATCATGACCAGTTCCCCTGTAGAGCATAGGAGCTAGACCGCTTCCGGGCAGGGTTCTGTAGGCGATACCGTCCCCATCAACATCCCTGTATCTCCCGAAGTTAGGTATCGCATCCATCTCTTCTTGGGTCCTGATGACCTTCCCTCTGTCCATCACTTCGCTAGGATATTCGAAGCCTGAGGTACTCCATCTGTTCATACCAAGGTCAAGATCCCCAAATCCGAAAATTAGAGTCTGAAACCTCTCCGCATAATCGAACGATCTCCATCCGAATTCAAAACACTCATCTACGGTCCCGGGGATTAAAACGATATGCTGGGTATCCCCATGGCTCGCCTCATAGCACATGGACAGGTCCCCTTGTTGAGTTCTTGTGGGCAGTCCAGTTGATGGCCCGGTTCGATTTATGTCCCAAATTACTCCAGGAACCTCTGCGAAGTAGAAAAGTCCGATGAATTCGGACATCAGTGATATGCCTGGCCCACTGGTACAGGTCATCCCTCTCCCCCCTGCCCACCCGGCACCAAGAACCATGCCGGCGGCGGCCAACTCGTCCTCGGCTTGAACCACTGCACAAGTGAGACCCCCATCCTCGCCCTCTCTGAGCTTGGGAATCCAACTGATGATTGACTCAGCGACTGAAGAAGATGGTGTGATAGGGTACCAGGACAACATGGTTATCCCCCCATAGATGCATCCTAGTGCGACGGCTTCGTTGCCCTCTATCAGAAATGTATCCTTAGGCTTCTCTCGTCCTACGGCCGCAAATTTACAAACATCCCCCCAGTTATCCGCAGCGTAGGTTCGAGCTTCGGATATCGCCTGAATATTCATGGAAATTGCCTTTTCCTTCCCTCTAAATTGTTGCTCTACAGCACTGGCTATCGCTTCCTCATCTATTCCCAGCAGGTAGGCTATTCCACCAACATAGTACATGTTCGCCATCAGTCTCGCCATCTTCGGACTTATGCCCCTGGCCATGGATGTCATCGGCATCCCGAGACAAACGCAATCATCTCGTTCGACGGGAATTTTGACATCCTGATTATAGATTATAATTGTGCCAGGATCCAGTGATGAGAGGTCCTTTTCCCAAGTGTCTTTGTTCATCAAAATCTGTATGTTTGTGTCATCTCCAGGAGCTTGATAACCCTTGTCACTGGCTCTGATGATGAACCATGTCGGCAAGCCAGAAATATTGCTCGGAAAAAGATTCTTTCCACTGACCGGAACGCCCATTTCAAACAGCGAGTGTAGGATGATTAAATTGGCGGATTGTGAACCTGTACCATTTGCAGTGGCGACATTGACCGTGAAATCATTGTAGATTTTCTGCATTGATGTTATTCCCCGTTGCCCGAACGCTGGTGCTCTCGTAGTCACCTGCGAGACGAGCCCGGTCTTAGCCGTTCCCCCGCTTTATCTTCTGTTTTCGCTTCTGTCTGCTTCCGCTGCCGTTTTGAAGGAAAGCAGACTCGCATCCCCCATGCCTGCACCAGTGGAGCTTGCCAATTCGTGGTCCTCAGCCGAAGCAATGATGGAAAAAGGAGATCACAGCCTGGCTTTGGATGAACTCAGGATCTCGTGGGATCTCTGTGAAAATGACTCCCAGAGGGCTAAGACGCTAAAGATGGCCGGGGACGCAGGCACTGCGTTGGGTGTCGAAGATTCAGACATGCAGAGATTTCACTGGAGGAAGGCCCTGAAAAGCTACAGAAACTCCACTAAGATGGATCCAAAGAACAAAGAAACTAGGAAGGCCATGAATAATCTCCTGTCCTTGATGGATGCAAATGCTATCTCCAGGGGGATGGGCCTCCAGCTAATGGACGAAGGCAACCCCACTCCGTTCGGCCTTTTCGCCGTAGTCGCTGTCATCATGATGTCCCTTGTGGCTGTGAAGGTAATATCTGACATGCTGTCCGAGGAAGAGGGCAATCCTGTCGTTTCAATGGAAGTTTCCTATGTGGATTCAGAAACAGGCCAGCGAACCATGGGAACTATCGAGATAGAGCTCTTCCAAGAGGAGGCACCAGTGCATGTCGAGAATATGATACTTCATGCATCACAGGGGAATTACGACTCGACGATCTTCCACAGGGTCATAGAGGATTTCATGAACCAAGGAGGAGATATCGATAACCAGAATGGCGCGGGCGGTTACGCTGCAAAGTGGTTTGGATATTGCAATGGCGAGAGCAGGAGTAGCTCTGGCGCATGTGAGCAGAGTCAGTGGACGATACCCGATGAGGCTAACAATGGCCTCAAACATGGTCCCGGAAAACTAGCCATGGCAAAGACAAATGCTGAGAACACCGGTGGAAGCCAGTTCTACATCGTACCAACTGGAAGCACACCAGATTGGTTGGACGGGGTACACACCGTTTTCGGGGAAGTAGTCGCTGGTATGTCACATGTGGACGCCATTAACAAGGTTCAAACTGACAACGACAAACCAGTGGATGATGTTATACTGATGTCAGTTTCCGTGAATTAGTATCCTACCCTTCGCGCAGTCAAGTTGATGGCTAACACTCTTGCCCGTAGGTATGGGTGTACATGACAGTCGAAGATCCGTTCAACAGCCTCTCCACCTTCGTTACCGCTGACGGAGGTGCGGGAGAGTACTACGACCTCAACTCGCTTGAGAGACTTGGGTTGTGTGAGTTGGACTCGCTCCCGTTTACGATTAGGTGTTTACTTGAAGCCGCACTCAGAAAATGTGACGGCTTCTTGGTTACACAAGATGATGTTAGGAAAATCGCAGATTGGTCCCCTAGCATGAAGCCATCTGAAATTCCATTCTCGCCTAGCAGAGTCATTCTTCAGGATTTCACGGGAGTCCCCGCTGTCGTCGACATAGCCGCTCTCAGGGACGCTATGGTCAACCTAGGAGGGGATCCTGAGAAGGTAAATCCCCAAGTGCCAGTTGATCTTGTGGTTGACCACTCAGTGCAGGTCGATTTCTCGGGCCTATTTCCCGATGCGAGGGAGAGGAATCTCGAAATGGAGTATCAGAGAAACATGGAGAGGTACAAATTCCTGAAGTGGGGACAGCAGAACTTGGATAGCTTCAGAGCAGTCCCACCTGGACGTGGAATAGTCCATCAAATAAACCTTGAATGGATAGCTTCGGTCGCCCGTGAAGAGGGCGGCCTATGGATTCCAGACACTCTTGTGGGGACAGATTCCCATACTACCATGATCAACGGACTAGGTGTCTTGGGATGGGGAGTCGGAGGAATTGAAGCAGAGGCAGTAATGCTTGGCCAACCGATTTACATGCTCTTGCCAGAGGTGGTAGGATTCAAAATAACCGGGAAGTCAATTGCTGGGGTGACCGCCACAGATGTAACATTGAGAATCGTCGAGCTCCTCAGGGAACACGGATGTGTCGGTAAGTTCGTGGAATTCTACGGAGATGGTGTATCAAATCTCAGCCTCCCAGACAGAGCCACAATTGCAAACATGGCCCCGGAATACGGCGCCACCTGTGGCTTTTTTCCAGTCGATGATGTAACCCTAGATTATCTGGCCCTCTCAGGGAGAGAGGAATCACACATCGAGAATGTTAGAAGGTATCTTACAGCTCAGGGGCTGTTCAGGACCCAAGATACCCCCTCTCCAAAATTCACGACATCATTGTCACTAGACCTAGAAACAGTCACTCCGTCTATGGCGGGTCCGAAGAGGCCCCAAGATAGGGTCCCTCTTTCGGGAATGAAGGGCCATTGGAGGGATAGTCTGAACGCCCCAATTGGTCACCAGGGACACGGTGTTGATATATCCAGAAACTCAGAGAGGGTGGAGGTCATTGGGAAAGACTGCACCATCGGCCATGGGGACGTAGTAATTACTGCGATTACCAGTTGCACAAATACAAGCAATCCAAGCGTCATGATTGCTGCCGGTCTAGTCGCTAAGAATGCACATGAAAAGGGCCTAAAAATCAAACCATGGGTCAAACCAAGTCTGGCCCCAGGGAGCAGGGTTGTGACCGAATATCTAGATGCCAGCGGACTGACCCCCTACTTGGAAAACCTAGGTTTCAATGTTGTGGGATATGGTTGCACAACCTGCATTGGAAATTCCGGCCCCCTTGACAAAGACATAGAGACGGCCATAGGCCAAGGAGACCTTGTGGTCGGAAGCGTCCTGTCCGGGAATAGGAATTTTGAAGGAAGGATTCACCAGAAGATTTTGGCAAATTACCTCGCCAGCCCACCCCTGGTAGTTGCTTACGCTCTTTCAGGAACGCTAGACATAGATTTTGAGAATGATCCGATTGGTGGAACTAAGAATGGGGACCCCGTAATGCTCGCAGATATCTGGCCCAGCGATCAGGATATCCGAGAGGCAGTTTCCTCCTCGATTGGGCCGGAGATGTTCAAGGACAGGTATTCTGACATTTTGGAGGAGCCGAGATGGGACTCTATCCCTAGCCCAGACTCTCCTCTTTTCCCATGGGAAAAAGAGTCTACCTACATCAGACTGCCCAGCTTCTTGGAAGGGGTCCCCCTCGTTCCCCCTGAAGTTACGCCTATCAAATCTGCCAGAGTATTACTAATGCTTGGCGATTCGGTTACCACAGACCACATCAGTCCCGCGGGGGCGTTTCCAGAAGACGGACCTGCAGGGAAATATCTGGTACAAAGAGGCGTTGAAAGAAGAGACTTCAACTCATTTGGCAGTAGGAGGGGCAACCACGAGGTAATGATGAGGGGAACCTTCGCTAATGTTAGAATTAGGAATCATCTCGCACCCGGGACCGAAGGAGGCTTTACTACACACCTTCCCACTGGGGAGGTAACAACAATATTTGAAGCGAGTAGAAGATACATCTCCGATGGCACAGATCTAGTAGTCATTGCTGGCTCTCAATACGGTACGGGTAGCAGTAGGGACTGGGCGGCTAAAGGCACGCTTCTCTTGGGCGTTAAGGCCGTCATCGCCACTTCCTTTGAGAGAATTCATAGATCAAATCTAGTTGGGATGGGAGTACTTCCTCTTACATTTCCAGAGGGAGAGAATGCCGACTCAATCGGCTTGGATGGTACAGAGGAGATTAGCATACCAGCCTCGGGAGACCTAGAGCCATTATCACAAATCGTTGTATCCGCGAGAAAGTCAGATGGCAGGGTCCTGTCTTTCCCAGCAACCGTTAGATTGGACACCCCAGTCGATGTTGAGTACTACAGGAATGGAGGCATCCTTCAGACCGTTCTGAGGAAGCTAGCAAGTCAGTAACGGGTTAATAGGCGATATACTAAACTGAACATACGGAGAGGTATCATGGGACACTCGGACAGAGTTAGATTTCGCTTCAGATCCAGGACAGGCGATATCGACATAGTAATCGAAGGAACCGAACAACTAGTAAACTCCGTAAGATCTTCCATAGGAGTGAGCGGTGCTATGGGATTCGTTAGGGAAATAGCACCCAGCCATGAAGAAAATGAAAGAGATGCCCCCAATTTGGGAGGAAAACAAATTTCAAATCTCGAAGAAACCTTACCAGGACCTCCTCCTGATCCATCCAGGATCCCATCAGTAGTGAGGACGGTAGGGGATCTGGACCTAGATGAAGAAATTTCAGCTCTAAGTACCCCAAAACAGACTGATCCAGACATCTCAGCATTGGAGGAATTTCTAGCTGAGGTCGAACCACCCGAGCCTCTATCTAACGTTCTCTCCGTCGATCCAATGGCAGAGGCATGGCTTCAGCTCGTACTTACAATGGTGGTGAGGGAGCATGGCCACACGTCCCTCTCAATCTCAGATATTAACCGCTTGCTGGGGGACAGAGTCAACAAGGGCGAGGTGGAGCTCAAGGTCTTCTTAGACAGACTTTGGAAGCTAGGGAAACTAGAAAGAATACACGGAGGCGCAGAAGATCACTACTCCCCTAACCCAAGTTGGTTGGAGTCACATTGATGATCTCAATTCCCCATCTTTAGCTCCATAGGATGCCTTTTTTCGTTACAACCCCTATGGGGTTGCACTAATCATCGTTAGAGAAGGCATAAGAGCGAGCCGAATGTCCCAACGACTATGTCGCTTAGTCCGCAGACCGCACAAGATAGATTCAGAGAAGGGAGGAAGGCACTGTTATTGGTGTTCCTCCTGCTAGCAATGCCACTCGCATCCTTTGTCCCAGGGGCAAGTGCATCTCACATCACCCAGTACGCTGTCCAAAGGGATCCCTCGGACATCGCCGTGGGTGATTTGGATTGTGACGGAGATAATGATATCGTATCGGCTAGTGCAATGGGGCACTTCATCACTACACTGTACAACGACGGTTCTGGAGGATTTGCGGACAGACAGGACGTCTTCATCTCCAATAACAACTCCCAGAGAGCAGGTTTCGTTGACACTGCCAACGGTGTTGACGTCGAAGTAGGAGATATCAACGGCGACGGTGTCAACGACATAGTCTACTATCAAGAAAATATCAGATTCGTCGGGGAGACCTTCGTAAGGCCAGGCAATCTTACGGTTCTATGGGGGGACTGCAATGGCGCAGTCAACACCTGGTCGGACACAGCCATTACCATTTCAAATCCATATCACATCAGCATGGAAGTAGGCGACCTAAACGATGATGGGAACGACGATATCGTCTTAGTGTCAATCGATGGTACATTCTCCAACCAGTATATCCAAGTTTACCGTGGACCAGACCCAAGTTTACTCACTAATCAACAGACTCTTCCAGTGCCCCTCACAAGCGGACTATACACAGACGTTCTCTTAGGACACTGGGGCGAGACTGTTCAAGGAGGTGGAATCGGTACGCCAATAGGTGACTGCGAGGACCTTGACCTGTGGCTACTAAGAACGCCTCCATACAATGCAGGGGTTGGGTTTTCAGTAGGGCATTACGACAATATGACGGTTCTCGAATACGACTGCCTCCAGGATCAATTCCCTAACCCAATGACGCCAACAGCACAAGGAGTTCATGAGTTCAAACTTGATGCGGAACACAACTATCCGATGGGCGGAATGGATATTTCAGATACAGATGGCTGTCTCTTATACACATCTCCGAGCCCACGAGACG
>CAXHBZ010000019.1:0-11114 GCA_964015215.1 uncultured Candidatus Poseidoniales archaeon
ATAAGGAGGACGCTTATCGCTGATACTCCGAAGATGGCAATCGACACTGTAAAATTTGTCAAGAAGACAGAGGTCGAGGACGGCGAAGTATGGGAGACTGACGGCCCTCTTCCCGATGAGGTGATTGCACAGAGGCTGGCAATGATACCCATTCCAACCAATCATGGAAGCTTCCACTTCCAAGATGAATGCCCTGAGTGCTCTGAAATGGTTGAGGAAGAAAGGGGATGCGTCCAGTGTACTATGCTATACTACTGCCAAGTCAAGGGGTCAATGGAGGGCGTCTGGGTCACCGCTGGAGATTTGAATTTCCTCGGAGATCCAGAGGGTTTCATACCTGAGAAGTATCGGTCTATTCCAATAACTAAGCTGTTTCAGGGACAAATGATTGAGTTCTCAGCAACAGCGGTCATGGGCAGGGGAAGGGACCACGTCAAGTGGTCTCCCGTGAGTGGAGTCACATTCAACCCGAGGCAGATAGGGGTTATCAATACAAAATCAAGAGCAAAAATCCTATGGGACTTGGGATTGGAAGTAAAGTCTAGTGACTTCAACAAAGAAGGCAAATTAGAAGACTTTGATAAGGTGGAAAAATTGAGAAAGGACTTGAACCATGTAGGCTCTGGAACAGAAGAGTCTAGGGAGTTCAAAGACGCAGTAGCCTTAGAGGATGTTCCCAATGAGTTCGTCTTATCATTCGAAACTGATGGATCGATGGATCCAAAGACTGCTTTTGAGATGGCTGTAGCCGAACTTTCAGGAAGATTTGGTGGCATTGAAAGTGACCTCAAAGCAGTTCTTTGAGGAATATATTATTTCCCAGAACGGCAGGGGATAAACGTGTCTGACCTACTCGGTCGTGGATGTAGTGGTGGCCATGTTACCCTAATTTTCACTATAGAGGACGGAGCGACAGAGCTGACCCACCAAGGCAGTCTGGGAGCAGGTATATGTCTGGAGGATGGTGTGGAAGTTATCGCCAGAGGAAGAGAGGGAGTGGGCGAGATGGTTGTTTCTTTCATGGGTTACACAGGAGATTCTGGGATGTATATCCATGCGCTCCGGATTATTGGTGAGATGATACCTGTTATCCTAGAGTATGATTGGGAGGTTACTGTAAAACTAGACCTTCCGACGGGTCAAGGTTTCGGAATGTCAGCGGCAGGATCAATTGCCTTCTGTAATTCCTTGCAACGAGCGGTTGGAATTCCCTATGAGGAAAGTAAGAGACGCTCCTTGTTAGTTGCTCATTTAGTTGACCGGGAAAGATCTAGTGGCCTTGGAGACGTTACTGCCTTGGCTGCAGGGGGAGTGGTGATACGGAAGTCACCCGGATCTCCATACAATGGCCATCTTCTCGAAAAGGGTCCCGGAAAATCCATTGGTTGGGAGTCTGATTCACAAATTATCCTTGCCTGGAATAGTGAATACAGTAAGCACACCTCTTCATACATAGAAGACTCAAGATGGAAGCACCAAATAACAAAATCTGGGAATGAAAACTTGAAAGGTCTTCTGGATGGAAAATGGGACGAGTCGAAATGGGGTGATTTAATCAGTAGCTCGAAGGCATTCTCCTCTGATAGTGGGCTCTCTGAGGAGTCCGCTAGAGCTAATGTTTTGGGCATTTGCGAGGCTTCAATATCGGAGGCTGGAATGGCTGAGAAGATTCGCCCCCTACTCTGTATGCTAGGGACTAGCGTTGTCATTGTCCCTACCAGTTTAGATGGTGGTTTGGGTAATGTCGATGAGATAATTAGAAGATTGAATAGTAATGGTTTGGAGACCATCAAATCAAGAATTGGTAAGGTCTTATGATTTGGATTCCTCGTGGAATTTATCAAGTAGAGTGAGGTCTAAAGGACTTGCATCCAACTGCTCTGCACCGTTAATCTTCAACCCTGAGCAGAAACCATGTCTGTAAACTATGGCGCCATGCCCGTATTCAGCAACATACCGGTCAACTTGTTTCTGGGTTTTCTTTCTTGGAAACTTCAAATCTGCTCCAAAAAAGTGTTTTGCATCTATCCAAGCACATGGAACGCCGTTAATTCTGACATCGTCAATCATTAAAAGATCAGGGGTTATTACCGCTCTACCCTCAGCTTTCTTTTGTTCTGCCATCAGTTGTTCCTGAGTCCTATATCTGACGCCTATTGAGTCAAAGAATAGATACAAGACGTCTTCAAAAACCATTGACGCCTTATGAGTCTCATCTTGGTTTACTGAGCTTACCCTGTCCATTGACTCCGCGAGTTCAAATTGCTCCCTGTCTCTGGCTTTCATCTTCGAGGGTTGTTTGAGTGATTCCTTAATTCTGTTTTTCGACCAACCTCTGCCTGTTAGAATTGCTCTAAATGTGTTTACAGGCGGAGCATCAAATCTCTTGGAGAGGGAGATTACGTCCTCCCCTGAGTTATACCTTCGGTTCAACTCGTTGGATCTACGCATGAGCTTGTGATGAGAGTAAACGCTCTTCTCTTGATTCAATGCATTCCTCAGGGAGAGGGCTTGCTCAAGAGATATTGGAAGTCCTTCTAGTTCGGATGCGATTTCATCCACCCTTTCCTGAGGTAAAAATCCGAATTCACCCCTCCTACTGACAATCTCACCTGTCTTATTCTGGACATCCCTTGAAACTGCATTTAATTCCCATTTTACATCTATTTTTCTTGGAGGGGGATCTATTTCTTTCGGAAATCCCATTGGAAGAGGATTTGCATCGAACCTTCCCAATGCCCTTTTGATAGATTCAGATTCCATGTCTACGACTCCTAAATTAGAGGCATTGGAATCCTCGGAACGGCGTCTATCTCTTCGACGGCCTCTTCGTCCTTTGGCTCTTTTTTCTTCGCTCAACGATACTCCGAGAGTAGTGAACCCCATGAACCCACCGAGTGAAAGGGGCGAATGTTTACGATAAACCAAAGTCTAATGTCTCCTCTTCCATGCACAGATGGTTGCCAGGTGGAGTGAGGAAGAGCTCGAAAAGTACTATTCAAAGGTAGGTGATATAGACCTATCATGGCTATCGAAACCGACATATCATCAATTTAGGTGGAAAAGCCAGAAGGGCCCTTGGATAACAGCGGGTCGTAAGATTTCCTCTGGTGATAAGTTAATACAAGACTTCCGTGGATGCATGCCAACAGATGTTTTTGTCTCTACCTCATCATGGCTAAACCCAGTTAATCTACCTAGGCTAAAGGATTCAAAGAGACCCAGTCCAATACTTTTAGATCATCTTGTTGTCTTCGATATCGATATGCGTCCATTCTGTAGAAAAAGGCTAGAGCAAGCGAGATTGGCCACCCTAGAGACCAGAGATTGGCTACTTGAGAACACTGAATTAGAAATTCAGCACATTACCTTCTCTGGAAGCAAAGGGTTCCACATTATTGCTCGAGACCCTGACCGAAGTCTCTTTGCGGAGCCGAATCCGGTGAAGAGAGAGGAAGGCGTTCGAAGACATCGGAAGGAATTATTGAAGCGAGTACTGGAGGCTGGACACCCGGTAGATCCGGTTGTCACTGCAGATACCCGTAGGATAATCAGAGTCCCGGGGACCCTACATGGTTCCACCGGATGGCAATGCACAATTATGAGGGATGGTTGGATAAGCCAACCTGTATCTGAATGGATAGGACTAGTCCCCCGCCACCCTTCAGCAGTAAATATGCCGAAGAGGCTCCCTCTATCATTCCCAAGTATTAGATGGCCAAAATATGATATTTTCCAGAGACGGGAAAGGGCTGGTCAAGGGCCTGATTATACCAGCATAGAAGTGAGTAGCCATGTAACTGGGACAAGGGATCGGTCGGCTATTGTCGCCTGGCTCCCTCGGAAATGGGGCGATGTGAGAGAAGCTGTCGAAAATGCCAGTGAAGTTTTCGGTTCGATGGATATTGGGCCTGTGGCATATCTTCATGATGATGAGAGGACTCTTGCAATCATACCTCGTGCGATACCTCGTGACTTTCTGCTTGGGCAATTGTCTGGAACAGGTCTGGGGCAATTTGAACACGACCTACGGAATTTCGAACATGCATGGATAAGAGTCAGTGGTCGTATGTCACATGGCGAGTGGGTGGGGCATGTCAAGCCGATAACTGTCTCGGGGTATGAGGCAAGTGAGAGATGTGCACACCCATGGTCCGCACCCCATCTGGAGCTCTGCACTCGTCTAGGACTTCCAATTAGAGTGGATGATAGAGATGTTTCGGGCAGAACTGAAGCATCGATGAGAGTAGTAGTCAGAAACTAGTGTTTTGTGAAAATTGATTGAGATGGGATTGAATAAGGGATTTGGTTTATGTCCCGCCTACATCAGCACCTAATGTCCCGAAGAAGGAGCCCGACAGGGCAGTGACTGCAAATGCTACGCATTACTTGCCAAGTACTTCAACGGTCAAGGCGCCGGGACTGTGCCTTGGCCACAACTCGGAGTGGTAACTTTGACAGGCGTGGATTTAGTTCTAATAGTCATTTTTTTCTTTTTCAGTGGGGTTTGGGGGGCAATAAAAGTCGTTGATGAACGAACTGACAATAAATTTGTTTTCTTCGTACCCGCAATCCTTCTGTCTCTATTCATATTCAGTGGGGCGGGGGAAGGATACTTGTTCTATGCATGCCTATTTGCATTTGGCCCGATTATTGTAATGCTCCTTTTTGTCGGCTTCCAGCAAGGAACGGTGCCGTGGAGGGATTCTCAGGGCTCCAGAGTGATGGCTAGGTCTAATTATCCCTCACGACGCCGTAGACCACTGAATCTGCATCGGAAACTTGCTCCCGGATACATCCGCTCTTATGACAGGCTGATAGATTACTTGCAAGTTCGAGGGGGGGAAATTCAATCCAGAGAAGACGCCTTACATAGGCTGGAAGAGCATGGAATTGAGAATCGCTTTCTGTCTAGCCCGTATGTTATCAAGGTTCTCGGATTCCAGGAGGAGGATGGAGATGGAGCCGCTGGAGGCAAAGAGGAGTTAGGCGATGACTGGTGGGAGAGCGGATATGATTTGAGTGAGGGCAATGGGGGTGATATGGGCACTGTCAGAAAAATGAGTAGTACGATTTCATCCAGCTCCTCCCCTGCCGTTGACTCATGTGGCCATCCTAGTTGCGATGCTAATGTCAGTGCCTTTGATTTTCGATGCTACACATGTCGAAATAGATTCTGCTCGAAGCATGCAGGATCTGGAATAGACTGCAAAAAATGTTCTAAATAATCATAGAAAAACACTTTTTCGATGGAAAGAGGTTTTTGGTGACAGGCCTGCCCTCTTGATGGTACTAACGGTGTCCTTTCCGCTCTTGCTATGGCCGTAGACTACCTCTCCTGGGCTGACCTTGAAGTTCCACTGCTCCTCAAACACCTTGGCATCATCGATGTTACGGCATAGTATTTTGGGAACTGCGTGATACATAACCAGAGTGTTCCTTCTCTTTCGGAAGAATTTGGCGATGACTTCAGGTAGCATTTCACTCAACCATGTTTCGCTTATGACTCTGACTTCCCGTGGAATTACATATCTGGGATTTTCTAGAGGCCCAAGTACCTCTTGCATGGCTTCCGCGAAAATTTCCGATTCCTCCTCAGTCGCGTCTTCGAGGTAAGCCCTCAACCAACCCCCTCCTCTATTCCCTCCTCCGACTTTGGCATCATATCTTATGTGCCCTAGAGCTTGTAATGCGGCCACTACAACATTCGAAATGGCCTGAACAAGAGATTCATCGGTCCATTCTGCCAGACCAAGTCTACGTGCAATTGGAAATCCTTCACCAAACGCACCCTTGATTTCTATGGCCTCTCTTGGAGTTGCATTGAAAGGCTGCCCGATCCCCCAAAGATGACGGGTTCTAGCTCTGTTCTTTGCCCTCATCAACATCTCCTCGTTGAATATCTGCATTGTCTCGGACACTCCTTCGGGTCTAGCCTCAGTAAATGCGGCATGGACATGCCCTACTCCTTTTTCTATGGCTCCATCATCACATACTCCATACAGTTGCTTATGCTTACGCTTGAATCGGAGATAGTCATCGAATCCCTTTGTGAATTCATCAGCAAGACATATTATATCCCAGTTGTTAGCTACTTTCTCAGGCCAGTGTTTGTCTAGTCTGAAAGACCTGCCTCTGAGTTGATTGATGCTCATACTGGTTGTTACAGTGGTGAGGTCGATGAGCACATTTATCCTACTTGCATCCCATCCTTCTCCAAGTAGACCCCTAGTGCCAACGATGCATTTTGTTACGCCTTCTTGGAATAATTCTGTGATCATCATCGTGTAATATCGTGGTAGCCAATCCTTCCCTCTACCACGAATCTCAAAGTACTCTCCCCTCTCGATATAATCGAATTTTATGTCCAGATTCCTATCTAAGGACCACTTTTCAAATCTAGGAAATATTCTCTCCAATAAATCATCATCCACAAGCACTGTAGTACCAGTCATTAGAACAGGATCCAGCCGATCTGTGTCTTCGGTACCGAGGATAGCTCGGAAAGCCGCCACTGCTCCGCCTGCGTCATCATCCAGCACCCCTTCCACCAATGCGGTTGCAGAGGTCTTCTCAAAGTCGGTAACAATCACTGCTCTGATATCGGGACCTAGTGCCTGCATCTCTGCGACTAGGATATTTCTGAGAGCGTCGTACTTTGCAGAGGCGTATGCCATCACTCTGCCGACGGGAGATGCACACAATCTGGGGCCACTCCCAGTAATTTGCACACCGGTCATCCTCAATTTTCTTTTCGCTTCCTCAGCCAAGGAATGGTCTTCCGTGCTCTTTGACCTCATGAGGCCATTCCTGATGTATCGATCAAGTACGGTAATTAGAATATCCATACTTGTTCCTGCAGATTCAAGCTCTGAGGAGGGAGAGGGGACATTTGGGGGCAGGCTCAAGTTCCTTTTCTTGAGATACGACCTAGACGCATCAGCTAGTCTTGGATCTCTTCTTTGGAAGGCATGCCAATCCTTTGCCTTACCCCCAGGCAAGATCAGTCCATCAAGGACTCTGGCCAGCCAAACATCAAGTCCTGGTGCTCGTCCTTTCCGATCTTGGGGGCCGAGGCTGAGTTCTTCAAGAAGTTCGTTGAAATCCTTGTCAACATTGGATATGTATTCTAGTTCTTCAGAAGAGGGGCGAACAAAGTAAGCCAAGTCCTGATATGGAGCGAGGTTGGCATCCCTGACAAGCGCTGGAACGGGGACTTCGTAATCAACCTCGCCAAATAGTTCCAGATACCTTGTTGTAGAAGATTCGCTAGCTTTGTCTGGAGGAGTAGCTGTAAGACCTAGTACAATCGGGTCCCCAAGAAATTCTTTAATCTCAATCAGGACCCTTCCCCAGTGATCCATCAGGTGATGGCACTCGTCCAGAATGATTAGTCCGACTCCCACCTCGGCGAGTCTTTTCAGATTGTCTTGCGAGGACTTGTGGAGGACCCATAGGGCGTTTCCATGTTCAGAGAGGGAGTCTCTGACCTTCTTTCTGAAATGTCCCATTCTGTCTGAGTAATATTCCGGATTCTTCTCCTGCAAATCTTCTATCCATGCCTTAGCACTCTCCTCATCATCTGCCTCTACGGAACCATCCCCCTGATTTGGTGTCATCAGACTACTTGTCCACAAATCCAATGCCGATTCATCTAGATCACCTCCGCCCCTCTTTGGGAGTGTGACTGACTGGTACGTCAGGGAGGTGAGAATACCTGGGTTCTTCGGGTCTGTTCCTATATCAGCTTCCCTGCCATCGAGATGGAATAATTCCTTGGCCCTCTCTACCCATTGAGCCTGTATGGCGGAGTTCGGACTAAGAACCAGTGTAGGCAGTCTCACTAAATCTGACCAGACATATAGTCCCAAAACAGTCTTTCCAGATCCAGGAGGAGCGACGATCAGTAATTCTTTGGAATTCTGATCTAGTTCATTCTTGATGACTTCAGAAGAAGCAACCTGAGACGGCCTAAGTTCTCCTGTGAAGCTGATTTTTCCGAAGTCGACCTCGGTCATGCACGGCTGAGGTAGAGGCAATGATTGAAAATTTCCCCTTACTATTATCAAAGAAATGCAATGCCCGGCTCTAGTGGGAAAGCTACTCTAGCTTTTCCAGCCACGTCCTCTCCATCACCGACCCTGTAAGATTCCACATGTTCTATACCAAGGGAGTGAGCAATGAAGGATGAGTTCCTATTTATCATGGAAGTTTCATCAAAATCATTTGTCAATAATGTCTTTTGTCCCTGGGACCAGGTATTTATCCTACCTCTCTTTTTCTTTGTACCTGAAGTCATAGACATCCAGGTCTGGAAGATTTCGCCTCTCAATGTTTCGTTGCTGAAAATTGGTAGATTTTTGAGATATTCCTGTCCCTTTCCTTTGAAATCGAAATCTGAAAGCGACATCCTGATGGCATTGGAGGCTAATTCGGATTTCCATGAAGGTGATGTTTGAATGATCATCTTTGTTATTGGGCTCTCAGAATGCTTCTGTGCGAGAATCTTGATGCTCCGTGCAGAGTCTATCAATTCTCGTAAGTATTCCTCCATCGCAAGGGTATGAGACCAATCCTTAGAATAAAGATCGGAGAGATCGGAGAGAGGGTTTGAGGCGAGGAGTCCTTCTCCGCCTAAAGAATCCCAGAATTCCTCAGCCAAATGAGGTGTTGCTGGGGCCAACATCTCAGCCCAGTTGGTCATGTACCGTCTTATTGTAGGTTTATGTGAGCCTCCTCTTCTACGATACCATTGCCAGTCTGAGAGCATTTCGAAGTGACTGATCATAACGCCTTCTCGCAGGCTGACATTATCCATCGCATCAACCCATCTTGTGCGACTTTCCAATAAACGCCCAAGTAACCAATCATCGATCTCACTTACTTTTGATTCAATGCTTGATGCGGTTCTGAAGGCCTCGACTATCTGATTCAGTTGGCGGTTGTTTGCTTCCAAAGCACTGTCAGACCAATCCATTCCAGCTTCTGGATTAGCTCCAAAGAGGATGAAAAGACGGACAGTATCTGCCCCGAACTTCTCAACCATCTCGCCTGGACTAATTGTATTTCCGAGAGATTTACCCATTTTTACTGATCTAGTACTGAGAATATTTCCACAGCTTGGACAGTCTCCTCCAAAATTGTCTACATGATATTCCGAATTGCAATCAACACAGAATGGTGCTGGAGCGTTTAACATACCTTGACAAACTAAACGCCCAAAAGGCTCACTGACCAGATTCATTCCTAGATCACGTGTTGCCTTGGTGAAAAATCGGGCATAGAGCAGGTGCATCACAGCATGCTCAATTCCTCCAATGTACAAGTCGACTCCTCCCTCTAACCAATAGTTCACCTTCTGTGATCCAAATGGTTCTGAGGAGTTATTTGAGTCAGCAAATCTCATGAAATACCACGAAGAGTCGTAGAAGGTATCCATGGTGTCTGACTCACGTTTTGCTTTTCGGCCACAGTTCGGACAAGTTGTCTGTAGAAATTCATCATTTGATTCTAGGGGATTTCCGCTATCTTCCCAGCTGAATTTAACATCTAATGGTAGCTCTACTGGCAGGTCTTCAGACCTAACAGGTACGACTCCGCAATCCTCGCAATGAACCATGGGTATTGGTGTCCCCCAGAATCTTTGCCGACTTAGGAGCCAATCTTTTAGCCTGTATTGGACTGTTCCATGACCGGTGCCTTCATCTTCCAAGGTCGAAATCACTGCTTCCTTTGCCTCGTTTCCGAATAACCCGTCAAAGGACTCTCTTTCTGAGTTGACCATCCAACCTAGTCCATCGAATACAGGGTCCTCTTCCCTTGGCTTTTGGCCAATTTTCCTCGTTAGGACAGGTCTAATTGGGATTCCATACTTCTTGGCGAAGTCATAGTCCCTCTGATCATGACCAGGCACTCCCATTACTGCCCCAGTGCCGTAACTTGCAACAACGAAATTTCCAGCGTAGATAGGTACCTCCTCCCCACTAAGTGGATTGATTGCAGACTTCCCGAGCGGGACTCCTTTCTTCTCCTTCAGCATGTTTATTCTCTCAAACTCGGTCATTCTCAAGCACTCGTTCCTTAGTGAGGCCCAATCTTCCTCATACTTTGTGCCGGATACTAATTCTTTACACAGTGGATGCTCCGGGGAGAGAGTGACGAAGGTTACTCCAAAAATAGTGTCTGGTCTGGTTGTGAAAGCTCCGATTCTCAACTCAGTTCCAGCTACTTGAAAACTGATATGTGCACCTTGTGAGCGTCCAATCCAATTCTTTTGCATTGTTTTCACGTTTTCAGGGAACTGTATCTCATCAAGCTCCTCCAATAGCTCGTCAGCATAGGCAGTCATCTTGAGGAACCACTGGGCCATGTCTTTCTGTACCACCTCAAGACCACATCTCCAGCATCGATTATTCTTTACTTGTTCGTTCGCTAGTACAGTATCGCAGTCGTTGCACCAATTGACCGGGGCAAATCTCCTCTCTACAAGGCCCGCCTCGTGGAATTTTAAGAAAATCTCTTGATTCCAGCGATAATACTCTGGGGTGGAGGTTGCAAATATTCTTCTCCAATCATATGAATATCCCATCCTCTCTTGATCGGCTCTAATCATGGATATATTTCTCTCTGTAACTGTTTGAGGGTGTCCAGACTCCTTCTTTGCAGCGTTTTCTGCGGGCATCCCAAAGGAGTCGTATCCCATTGGGTACAGAACATTCTTTCCCATCATTCTTTGAAATCTAGCCATTGCATCCCCTATCGAGTAGTTTCTGACATGTCCCATGTGCATGTTACCAGAGGGATATGGGAACATTTCAAGACAGTAGAACTTGGGTTTGGACGTATCCGCTTCAACTTCGAAAACCCTCTCTTCTGCCCATATACGTTGCCATCTGCTCTCGACTTCATGAGCATCGTACGACATCTTTCTCACCTCAACTACTGGTAGAACTAGGCGTCTTGATCGAGAGCCATTAATTCAGGCCGTCTCTCAAGTGAGAGCTTCGTTGGGGATATTCTTGCCATACACCTCCTAGAGGAGGGGCGATTTTGAACCCTGCCCCCATGGACACATCCACCATAGCTATTGGATATGACCGGTTGGGATAGGATAT
>CAXHBZ010000020.1:0-10268 GCA_964015215.1 uncultured Candidatus Poseidoniales archaeon
CCGTTATGTCGTCGGCAGCGTCAGATGTGTATAAGAGACAGCCATACATCCGGTCAGGGCCACCGAAAGCAATGTTAGTGCCATGGCAATAGATCTTGTCTTTAGCTTCAGATTTCTCATGTTCTACCGACACACAGAGCCTACTTAATACGATGTCAGATTCCACATGTAGTTCCAAAATCCTAGAAAGCCATCAATAACCGATTGACCCAATTGCAGGCTGTGGGACTCCCAGATAGATCGGCCAAGGTCATACAAAAGATGCGGGCGATAGATGAACTGAAACATTTTGATTTGGACTCGCTGGAGGACATTCCACTTGGCATGCTCAGGAAGCACGCAACAAGGCTTCATGCTGTTTGCAGGTACAAGAGGGGGGTATCGAAATCGGGCAATACTGGTCCTCAGGATGTCAGGTGCATAGATCTTCATCCGTACTCAATGACCTCAGAATGGTCGAGATATGCCGACTTCCTGCTTTATCACGAATACATTCATGCTTTGGGAATATCCAACCACGGGAGGGAATTCCGCTTTCTAGAGGGGCTATGGCCAGATGAGGGTGCAAGGTCGATGGGCTACGAATTTGGGAGACACCTCAGAGAGAGGTCCGCGAAGTGGCTGTGGGTCTGTCCTTCCTGCAATGACAGACACCCTAGGTCAAGGAGGGGAAATGGCCGTTACAGGTGCAGGAGTTGTAAGGTAGTGCTCGAGGACCACGAGAACACTTGACTGGTTTCACTCCTCCCACCACCTCCCTTCATCGATACCTAAGGCAGTCACATTAATGCGGAAATCCCCTCCGTAATGTCCATGGGCTTGCATGATTCGACAGGGTCCTGCATCGTCGTAGCCAACCTCTTCCTCTCTACCATCCTCCTCTCGGGTTGCACCGGCCTCGGTGGGGTTGGCTCAGAGGATTTGGGTCTGGTTGTTGAGTCGGATGCTGGCCACGCTATGATCCACTCCTCGTTCGAGGATGGGTCGCAGACAAGCGTCACATACCCATCTGTGACATTCGACTTCTCAGAGTCCACCAACTATGGTCAGGGCACTCTCTTCGGAGTCGATCCGGGAGACGGAAGTGAGCCAGTGACTATCGACTCCTCAGAAAGCACAAAGATTTCCATCGAGTTTGCGAGTCACGGTTTGTATTCCGTGAACGCATTCGGTGTTGATGAGTCCGGCCTCCGCTCCGACCGGTTCCTAGAGGTGATCATAGAGCACCGGATAGACTGGTATGAAAACAACACCGGAATGCCTGACAACTTTGTCTTCGACTCTACGCCTGGGAATGATGGGCCGATTCCCTCACATTTCCTGCTGAATTCCACTGTGGAAAATCCCAGTGTGATCGAGATTGATGGCAGAGAGGTCGACGTCAGGTGGGAGATTGTCAATCACGAGGGAGTGTGCCAGACAGCGACGGAGAATGTGGGGAACGGGGACCAGACGCTTTGGAAGACGATTCACTTCGGGCCTCTTGCGGTTCACGAGGTAAGGTTGACGATCGAGGAGGGACAGGACCGGATAAACGTCCACCATGCCTTGGAGATAAGGTACGTTGGATGAGTAGATATGCCAGAGATCGAAATCGACGGGAATCGCTTCCACTACTTGGAGGTCGAGGGGGAGAGACCTTCGATTTTGATGCTCTGCAGTACAGGACTGGACTCGAGACAATGGAAGGACATGCTACCCTTGATTGAGGGAAGGAGAGCTATCTGCCCACACTACTTCTCGTATCCAAAGTCAAGCCAGTGGTCCGGTGAGGGTGAAATAGACTCATGGAACGACTATTTGGCCGCGGAAAGACTGCTCTTGGCGGAGCCTGGGCGGATGGACATCCTCGGGCATTCGTATGGTGGCTTCATAGGACTCAAGCTCGCGAAGAATCATCCGGAAAAGGTCAGGAGAATGTCGCTACACGAGCCGACAGTTTGGGGGTGTCTACAGTCAACGGAAAGGGACGACCTCAAGAATGAGTTCGGGGAGGTTGTCGAGACTTTCTTCACAGAGGGACTTAACCCCGAGGACTTCCTTAGAGACTTTGTAGACTACTGGAACGTTTCTGGTACATGGGACTCGATGACGGAGAGCAGGAGGATGATGTGGAGAGATCTTCAGCCAAAGATTCTCAGTGAGGTCAGGATGCTGTGCTACGACGAGACCCCCCCTTCCTACTACAAGGACATTCATACTCCTGTACTCATCACTCTGAGCGATGAGACCCCACCTCACCAGTTTGAGGCCTGCACACTGCTGTCAAAGGCACTCCCCGATGCAAAGGTCAGGTATGTCCCTGGAGGGCATATGGGTGTGATTACAAGGTCCTCAGATGTAATGCCCCATCTTGCTACATGGCTCGGGTGCTAGGGAATTAGGCGCCCTTCCATTCCACCTGCGACCTCGATTACCTGACCTGAAATATGTCCTGAAATGACGTCAGATGAAAGGGCGACCACGGACATAGCCACATCCTCTGGTGTTGCGAGCTTCTTCAGTGACATTGTTGCAGTAGCTCGCTCTAGGAGGGAGTCAGTGATTCCAATGTCAGCCTTCTTGGGTGTGATGGTCCAGCCGGGCGCGACGGCATTCACTCGAACTCCTCCGATCTTGGATACGTCATTCTTCAGAGACATAAGTAACCCGGAGGTTATCGCTCCTTTGGCAGCCGCGTAGTCGGAGTGCCCAGACTCCCCGTAAATCCCAGCTGTCGAGCCTACCATCACCAAGGAACCAGCACCTGTCTCTGATACATGTTTCAGGAACGATCGGCAGGTGTTCACCGTGACCCCGAGGTTGGAAGCGACAGTCTCGGACCACCTTTCTGCCTCTATTTCCCAGAGTGGCTTGGGCTCTGTCGGGTAGCTACCGGCATTAGCTACGCACACGTCCAGTGACCCGAGTCTGGAGACTATGTCGTTGACCAGCCCATCAGCTGACTCCTGTAGCCTTAGGTCGGCATACATTGCGACTCCTCCAATCTCCTCGGATAGAGAAATCGCGGCTCCCTCGGAATTGTGGTAGTGCACCACCACCCTCGCCCCCTCGCGCGCGAAGGCCCTGGATATGGACTGGCCTATGCCACCGGCCCCCCCTGTGACAAGTACCACTTTTCCCCTAATCCCAGTTTCCATGACTAGCGGAAGCGGTCATGCTACTTATTTAGTCCGAAGGAGGAGCTATTTCCCGGACATTCGCAGGAACATGCCACGAGAGTTGGGGAGAGTCGGCTTGAAGCCCCACTTCTCGTAGAACCCGTCTATGTCTGCCATGAGGTTGACGTAGGAGGCGGGAGTGGCCTCCCGGGAAATGTATTCCATCAGGCTATCCATGATCATTGATCCTCCTCCTCTGCCCTGCCAACGCTTTTCTACGGCCATGTCGCAAATGTGGAACACCGTGCCTCCGTCCCCGACTACCCTTCCCATGCCAACCGCCTCGCCCGAATCTTCCAGCCTCAAGATTACCGAGAAGAGCTCGGAACCGAGACCCTTGGACGCGCCAGAGAAGGTTCTGGGCCTCATCCCCGCGCCCTCGCGTAGCCTTAGGTACGTCTCGACGTCTGGCACTTCAGCCTTAATCAGAAACAGGCAATCACTTCCGTCCGAACTTCTTCTTTCTCTGTCTGCCGCCCTTTTGTCTGAACGACTTCCTCTGTGCCCTCTGCTGCTTGCTCTTTCTGGAGGGGACCGTTTCCGACTTCCCCTCTTCCATCGATTTCTTCATCTCGGCTCGCATCATGACTCCTATATCTCTCATGATCCCTTCTTTGCTCTCCTTGCCAGTGGCTTCTCTCGCATCGCTCGTGGAGATAATCAACCTCCCCTCCCGGGCAAATGGTCTGGAAGGGTGGCTAGCCTCGGGTTGTTTCTTCATCTTCCTAATCCCGACCTTGTTAGCGGCCCAAGCTACAGCATCTAGTGTGGGTTGTGGGATGCTGGCGTCCCTAGCAACCCTGCGCCCCATGGATCTACTGACTCTGGAGTCGAAGTATCCAGGCCACACGGTCATTTTGCTCGGATCGCCGGACATGCTACCGTATCTATCTCAAAGGCCTTGTGACTTGAGGGCTTCGTGCCTTCATTCCTCTAGCAGGATCCCAGAAACGACACCATGCATTCCCGGACGACTGGTTATCTTTACCCTGCCCATGCTGGTATCCACGATTGATCCCTTCGTGACGATGTTCCTCCTGATGAAGTTCGGATCAGCATCATTCTCCAGGACGCTGTTTATTGTAGCCTTGACCGTCTTCCCGTCTTTGGGGGTGTTGACATTTACAGTGTTGGCGGAAAGGAGCCTAGCCGTCTGAGAGCCAGCATTCTTCCTGTACATTTTTCTGTCGTCCTTTTGACCGACATAAGCGTACTGAGCCTCACTGGAAACCTCTGTTCTGCGCTTTCCTCTGTAGCGGTTAGGACGCTTCAGGCGTCCGCCCGATGGCTTGCGTCTGGAGATGCCGTGCCACTTCGCCATGTGTGTCGCCGACCGACCCCCCTTATTTCAATGGATTGGAGATAAGAAAACCCTCAGCCAACGGCATATGTTCTTGGAGCGTACTCTTCAGCAGGGTACATGGGAGAGGCTCGCATAAGAAAGAGAAAACCCGTTCGACACAAGCAGATGCGCGATGTTGAGAGGGAACTCAACGAGTTAATGGGCTTACAGATCGACATGTCATCCGGTTTCATAGAGCTGGCTCATTTCGAGGGCAGGGACATATTAATTCTGGACAGAAAAATTGTCGCAATGAGGATCGAGGTCCTAGGGGCGTTGGCATGGGTCCCGACGCTCAGGGGCATAATGGATTGGGAACCAGAGGGGAGCTGGGCGGCTGTCGATAAGGGAGCCATCCCCTTCTTGATGAACGGTGCAGACTGCATGGGAGCTGGAATCCACATCGCAGACCCCTCAATTGTACAAGGGGGGTTTGTGTGGATTAGGGACCAAGACACAGGAGCACCGCTGGCATCGGGTGTTGCCCTTGTGGACGGGGAGGAGATGATGGAGATGACGAAGGGGAAGGCCATCGCCACCATTCATTGTATCGGGGACGAGCTTTGGTCTGTAGAGTCATGAGACCTCATCCTTGATGAGGGAGAACGAGCACGAAGTCATCATGCGCGCCCGGATCACCCTTCTGGCAGTCCTACTCCTCTTGTCCCCAGTGGCACTGGCATCAGAGGGAGGCGTAAATGAGGATTCCTCGCTTGAGGGAACAGACATAGACAGCATCAGTCATGAAACCGTCTCCAAGGAGGGAGTTCCATTCGAAATCTCGTTGAGGCTCTTGGAAGAAGCTAACCAGAACGGCACAACTGTAGATTGGGTGACTCAGATTTGCGTCAATTCTGGCGTTTGCTACCCGCCGGCCACCCAATCTCTCGAGAAGGATGAATCAGGTAATTGGACCGGTGCGGTAATTCCCGATGAATCAGCCACATATCTCAATTGGAGGTTCATATTGCATTACGAGGATGGTTCCAAGTCCACCATTCCTGAGGCTGGTTGGGGATGGAAGGTTTGGTCTGATTGCTGGTACGATAACGGCTCATGGGGAGGCCCATCAAAAGAGTGCCAGGAAGACGACGAATCCCTACCATGGATATCAGCGCCACTATTGGCAACCTCGATAGCTATGGCAGCATTGATGTCCAGACGCGACTAGCATCGTCCGTGGCTGATGCGAATGATGACCTGGGTTTCATCAACCTCGAGTTCCTTGAGATGGATCCTAAGTTGATGTCAGAAAGAGCCGATGAGTTCTACGAGCTCATGAAGAAAAGACGCACTACGAGGCACTTCTCGACCCGAGAGGTCCCCAAGGCGCTCATAGAGAGTGCTATTCTTACTGCGGGGACGGCTCCCTCGGGGGCACACTTACAGCCGTGGACTTTCGTAGCAGTATCAAACCCCGAAATAAAGTGGAGGATAAGGCGAGCAGCTGAGGAGGAGGAGAGCAAAACCTATTCTGAGAGGATGCCAGAGTCATGGGCCGAGTTACTCAGGCCGTTGGGAACTGACCATGTAAAGGAGCACATCACTGATGCCCCTTGGTTGGTTGTCCTCTTCAGGCACAGCAAGAGGATTAGAGAAAACGGCGAGTTGGCTCCCACATACTACTCCCAAGAGTCCTGTGGAATCGCCACAGGCCTTTTCATTGCCTCGGTCCACAACATGGGACTGACAACTCTCACCCATACCCCTTCCCCAATGGGCTTCCTTCGGGAGATACTCGGCCGTCCCAAACACGAGCACGCTATGCTGGTTCTACCTGTCGGATTTCCAGCGAAAGGAGCGAAGGTCCCGGACCTTAAGCGGAAGGAGCTACATGAATTCTCGGAATTCCTCGAATGAGCCTACGCCCTAAATGATTAAAGGAGGGTCCAGTGGCGGCGGACCCATGACCAAGTGGATAAACGCAATGACTGAGATTGGGATGACAAGGATTAGAATGGACGCTATTTGCGCCTATCAGTCAATCAAGAGCGAAGCCGGGAACCCTGACTCCCTCCTGATATACACCTCAGACAACACGTTGTTCGAGATTATAGATAATGCTGAGGAAATCGCCGGAATCCTGGATTCTAACTTTGAGTTCCAAAACTAGCTTTCCGATTCCTTGGATGGAGCTGTGAAGACCAACGCTATACCAGAACCTACGATTAGCATACCCCCTATCCAATCGGACACCCCTAGTGTCTCGTTGAATAGTGTGAAACCGTAAAAGGTAGCTACGATGACCGTAAGGTAGGAGAACGCACTCACCCAAGCAGCGTTCGCTCTGTGGTATGCCATTGTAATTCCAACTTGACCCCCTCCCGCTCCAATCCCTATCCCAACCAGAGCAGCAAGCGTCCTCAAGTCCAGTTCATAGATGTCAGGAAGGGCTTGAAGCATACTGCCTGCAACTGAGAAAGCGGCGAACCAAAATACGACTGAAGACACCGAGTCGGTGTTCCTGAGCTCACGCACATACATGTATGCCATCGCAGCGAAGAAACCCGATCCCAGTGCCAAAAGAGCATCGGGGTCCACACTGGATAAATCTGGGGACACAATCAGCACGATACCCGCGAATGCAGTCAAAACCAGTAGCACGACGGCAGGCTCGACCTTCTCCCTGATTACTCTCCCTGAAAGTAGCGCTACAAAAAGCGGAGCGGTGTACTGGAGAGTTACGGCCTGACCAATTGGAATTCTTCCAAGGGCAGTGAAATACAGAATCATGGCCGTAAGTCCAACAACACATCTCAGTAACATGGTCCTCTTGTCGCTCACCCTCAGAGAAATTCCCCGGCTAGAAGCAAAAACAGCCACTGCGAATGCTATTACAGCCGATCTGATCATTATTATCATCCAGACATCCGCATGGAAGCTAGTCCATTTGACAAGGGCGTTCATTGTCCCGAAGCTCAGGCTTCCGAATATCATCCAGAGAACTGCCACCTTAGGCGAATCACCCGGTGCTTTGTAGGACGAAACGGAGTCCATCCCACCCTGAGTCATTCTCTCAGACCCCAACGCCTCTCAAGAACGGACACCACATCTCTGTAGTCTTGACCTCCGGCACTATTTGGCTCATGAAGGTGTATCGGCACTCCGTGGCTTGGAGCCTCGGCTAATCTGATATTACGCCTGATTGCAGGCTCGACAACGAGTTGGGGAAAAGCCTCTCGCAGCTCTGAAGCCACCTGCTGGTTCAGTGTGGTGGGCGCATGCATAGTCATCAGGACCCCATCCACCCCTAGTGATGGATTCAGTAATGCCCTGACTTCCCTCACTGTTCCGGAGAGAAGAGCGAGTCCTTCCAGTGCGAAGTACTCTGTTTGAACGGGCACGACTAGACCATCGCTCGCCACCAGAGCGTTCACTGAAACGATCCCTAACGAAGGGGGGGTATCAATTAGAATCAAATCATAGTGTGGAAGAAGTGGTGTCAGTGCCTCGGTCAGCCTTCTTTCCCTTCCCAGCTGACGGAGCATTTCTTGCTCAAGCCCTATCAGTGTCTTGTCTCCGACTATCATGTGAACATTCTCCACGGCGGTTGCATGCCTAGCATTGACGGCGGTCTCCGGGTTCAATATCAGATCGCGCGTCGTTGTCTTCACCCTGCTCTTATCAACTCCCAAACCAGTTGCGCAATTACCCTGTGAATCCGCATCCACAACAAGGACCCTGTACCCTCTGAGTCCCAGTTGGGATGCTACATTGATCACTGTGGTCGTCTTCCCTACTCCTCCTTTCTGATTAATCACGGTAACTACTCTCCCCCTGCCCTCAGGTGTTGGTTGGGACACTGGCAACTCCATCGGACTTGACGCCTTCTTGGTTCGTACCCTCTCCACCGAATCTAGTATGGGAACGCCTCTAATCTCCTCAGTTTCTGTGAACTCGACGTCCACTATCCTCGTATCCTTAATCGAACCCGGCAAGGGTCCAGAGCCATCCTCCACGAGCGCCTACGGCGCTCGATTGGCCATTCAAGCTGTCGATTGTAGTAAAGGAAGAAAAAGAGTTTGCAGAGTAATCAGCTCGAGCTCGAAGCCAATATCCAACCCGCCATCCTGGAACTCTCAGCATCCATTGCGAAACGAAGTGAGTGATCCATCCCGTCCCCATCGCTCCAAGACCTCTCTCCCAAAAGAGCGACTCTCCCATCACCTATTCCGCCGGGAAGTGAGGAAAGCAAATCGTCCTGGGTAGAAGTGAAGAGATACCCCAACTCGACATCAATGAACCAGGACCCCTGTTCACTCTCAATCATATTATTCAGGTCTGAATACCTGAAATCATCGAGTAGCCTTCCTTCCAAGAGTGACACTGTGTGTGTATCTGGGACTGCATCCCTGTCCCATGAGGATGTCCCAGAGTCATACTGGCCATCCTCGATTAGATCACAAGAGTCTCCTGACTGCCTCACTTTAGTCCAGCCAGACGCATCATTCTCCGTGACCCACGACATGTTCCACTCAGGCGATCTGGTGGGCTGAGACCAGTATGCTTGCCACAGATAACCAGTTGACTCTAAGGCATTAGAAGCCCCACTATTTGGATAGCTCTCGAGAGTGCATTGTACGGCTTCTTCCAAATTAAAGTCCCTGATGTCAGATTCATCTGGCATTGCCGAAATCCATTGTCTTTGAGAGGAGCTACTAGGCTTATCCTCACCAGGTCCGGGTCGGCTGTCATATGTTGAGTACCACTCTATATCCTTACTACCAGATGAGCTGGTTAGCTCAGACATCGTCATTGAAATCTCCAGCCTCCCCTCAGGAAGTGACATTGCCGCAGTCCCAGCAATCAGCCCACAGTTTCCTGTCTCCAGACTCTTATCTAGCCTCAAATCCACTGTTTGTTGGACGGGCCATGGATTTCCGCTCTTCACCAGTAGGTTGAGCCTAGCATGGCCAAGGCAATCCTGGATATCCTGATTCCACATCTCGATTTCGTAAACATGTCCAAAATCGTCAGTCTTCTTCTCAGAGCCCACTGTCCATCTCCATTCAGATGACCAACTCGGGTCATCGGTCCAGCTACTGCCCTCTGTCAAGACCGAGTCGCCAAACACCTCGTGTAATTCGATGGGAGTCAGGGGAAGGAGGAGCGGGGATATCCCACTTACCCCTGAAAGCTCCTCCAAATCATAGATTATCGCCCTGACAGCAGATAGGTCTCCATTGTTGTCAGTGAAATCCACTCTCAAATCAGACCGTATACTCTCCTTTGATGTAATTTCAACCCACTTCTTTGAAGTGATGTCAGCAGTATTGTCAGGCAGGCTTACTCTTCCGCCACAATCCCCACTGCTAGTAAATCTCCTGAACGTCAAATCCATATCCAAATCATAATCCAATGTCTGCTCAGCAGAAAGATGGTCTCTTCCGTATGCATCTGGTGAAGCTACCGCCCCGACAAATTCCTGATCAGATGAGTGTAGTATGTCAGCGAGTGACCCCTTTCTGATTGTGGATGATCCTTGACCGGATACAATGTCCACCGAAATTTCGTCACAAATCTCATCGAGCGCGCTAGGAGACGTGGAATCTCTAATCAGCCCTATCATCTCGTCACCGACGACGCTAATGGAGCCGTCATCAATCGAGAATGTCATCTGATCACCATAGCGAAGCTGTCTTGCTTGGAAAGATGAGTCTGCGGAGAGGATGTAGAATGCGCCTGCTCCAGCAATCATAATGGCTACTGCAACAGCTGTAATTCTGTCTCTTATACACATCTCCGAGCCCACGAGACGCTACAAC
>CAXHBZ010000021.1:0-9822 GCA_964015215.1 uncultured Candidatus Poseidoniales archaeon
GATGTTGTAGCGTCTCGTGGGCTCGGAGATGTGTATAAGAGACAGGATTGATTCAGGCGTTCCTGATTCTTTTATTCTTGGTCAAATTGACTTGATAAATGTCACGATATTTGATGAAGAGCGAGGCGGTCTTGCTGTATTGATCACCCTCAATGGTGAAGAAATTCCAGAAGATTTGGATGGAGATGGGACAGTATCGATAAATATTTCTTCGCTTGAAGTTGGCCCTCATGAGCTAGTAGCAACTGCAATTGACAGCTTGGGTCAGGAGACAGTATGGAGCAAGGTTTTCTCGATTGTTTATCCAACAGAGAGTGAGACGATGGTAATCTTAGAAATTGATATTTTTGAAATCTCAAAGGGTGGAACTGCTCCTATAGGGGGCTATGTGGTACATGACAATATTGATTCTTGTTCTCTAAAGTGGTCAACAGGGGACATTGACCAATCTAGTCTCAATCTCCCTATTGACAAAAACGGAACTTTTGACTTGAGTCTCTCCAACATTCAAGAGAACACTACCGTTTCCATTGAAGCGACTTGTGGGGTCTGGACAGAGTCATCAATGACCGTCTATGCTTCTATAAACATCATGGAAGAGAAAGAAGAAGAGTAAGAAAATAAACGAACATAATGGATATTGCAAGTGTGATACTCGATCTTGTATGTTTAGAGAATTGGCATACGGCTGAGCTTATCCAGATCAGGCTGATACAATTGTCTAATGTCATCGAGGCCAAGAACAAGCATCGCAAGCCTCTCCAGCCCCATTCCCCATGCACAAACAGGCCATTCAGTTCCGAGTGGTTCAGTTACCTCAGGACGGAAAATTCCTGCTCCACCCAGCTCTAGCCATTCTCCCCTCCATAGAATATCCACTTCGACGCTTGGCTCGGTATATGGGAAATACGCGGGCCTAACCCTAACATCATCATAGCCCATTTTGGCATAGAATGTCTTCAAAGTCGTAATGAGCATCGGTAGATTGGCGTTTTCCTCGTGAATTATTCCCTCGATTTGATGAAACTCTGGGAGATGAGTTCTGTCGATTGTCTCCTGTCTAAAAACCCTGCCAATTCCAAACACTCTGGACGAGATTTCAGGGTTTTCTGCAATGTGCTTGACAGTATTGACAGTCGTATGTGTTCTGAGTAATCCCTTCTGGGCCTCATCTTTGTCGAATTTACCCCCCCATCCCCTGCTTCCTGTATCATGTCCATGCTCATGGACCTTGGACCACATATCCAGATACTTCTCTTCGACACTGACATTCTCTGGGCTGTTTAGATAGAAGGTATCCTGCATAGTCCTTGCAGGATGTGATTGGGGTATATACAATGCATCCATGTTCCACCCGGCTGATTGAACGAAATTTCCTTCTATCTCCGAGAATCCCATCTCAAGGAATACTTGCCTGATTCTCTCGATTAAAGTCTGCATTGGATGTGGTCTTCCTCCTGTTGGGGTAATAGTAGGGGCGTCGATATCAAAGGGCTTGAATTTGAGTCCTTTCCATGAATCGCCCTGCAACAATTCGGGTGTCAATTCTCCAATCATCTCCACAGGGGACAAATCTTCCTCATTGATTCTAGCGCCTCTCTCGGTTAATGACCATGTTCTGGAAATTCTTTCCTCGACGGAAATTAATCCTTTTCTCCCCGAGAAATGCTCTATTTGTTTTTGGTCTAAAACAGAAGTGTCGATAGAGTTGGATGAGATTGCGGATATGAATTGCATCCTGTTGGATATTATCGAGGAGATCTTGTCCTCATCAGCGGCAACTAGCATCCCAGAATCAAGGTTGACGCCTATGGATTTCAGAAGGCCGATTCCCGGACCCGCTTCGTTTCTATTGAAGCCGGATTTAAACAGATTTTCCATTGTCCTTTCCTCTATTTCTGTATCGAGATACCAATCCCAAATCCTTTTTTCCAGAAGCCCGGATTCAACAGAGATCTTTCCTTCTGTATCCAGTGAGACAATCTTCGCGAGATTTTCCTTTACTGTTACTAAGCCAGATTCAGACAGAGATTTTCCAGACCCGGCGACATGCACCTGATCATTCCAGCCGGTCAATTCTAGTAACTCCTGAACGTTCCAGTCCCTATCGGTGTCTGTAAGCATCACTTTCAGCATGGCCTTGTCATTATTGCTCAACACCACATCCATTGTCCAATCCAAAGGGCTATCCCACTTGAGACTGCCGTGAGCAATCATTCCTCTTCCCACAAATCAGCTTGGCATATTTCACAGCTGTAGATTCTTGGGCGTGGGCCATCAATCTTCTTTACATTGCCACATCTTCCACACAAAATGGTTGTCTTCACGGGTGGGATAAGAGTTGTATCGACCCTATACATTGGGCCTCCAGCATCAGGGAGGAAATCTTCTTCTGGAGACCATGCATGAATCTCCTCGATGCTCATTCCACCCTCATCATTCATCCCAATAGCCGCCATTAGTAAGACGATGCCAGATATGGAAATAGGAGCCGCTATTGCCAAGGATAATCCTGAAGTTCCTGTTCCTAAGATTACTCCGCTTCCTATTACGATACAGGCCCATCCAGAGATGGCTAAATTGGCCCTGTTGTTCCCCCTGCTTGACGAAGTCATGGCTCGGCTAGGAGCCCCTATACATCAAAGTCGCCTACAATCGCCTATAGGTTTCAAAAGTGGTTTGCCCTGCTAGGGGCGCCGCCTCAGTAGCTCAGCCTGGTAGAGCATCTGATTTGTAATCAGACGGTCGGGGGTTCGACTCCCTCCTGGGGCTCCATGATACGTCAAGGTCAAAGAGCGGAAGCCAGACGGCTTGACATGGTCGCAACTATTCTTGACGGAAGGCAAATAGCCAAAGAAATAGAAGACGATCTAAAAATTAGAGTAAGTTCTCTGGGGAATTCGGGAGTAACTCCATGCTTAGCTGTCGTAATTGTCGGAGATGATCCTGCTTCCCATGTTTATGTTAGGGCCAAACAGCGTGCGTGTACAAGACTTGGAATTAAGAGCGTCCGCGTAGATCTCCCGGCAGATGCAGAATATCAAGAGGTTGCCACCGTAGTTGCTCGACTCAATAATGATCCGGAAGTAAATGGAGTTCTAGTTCAATCTCCGCTCCCGGACGGAATGGATGAATTGGCGATAACCGACCTCATTAATCCGAGGAAAGATGTTGATGGATTTCACTCCCAAAATCTAGGTCGCTTGGTCCAAGGAGATACTAGTGGCCTATTACCTTGTACTCCTGCCGGGGTGATGCGTATGCTAGATTGTGCAGATGTTGATCTGAGAGGGAAAAGAGCTGTCGTTATTGGGCGCAGTAGGATTGTTGGAATGCCACAATCAATTTTGTTATCGCAAAAAGGAATCGATGCAACTGTTACTATAGCTCACTCTAGAACGGTAGGCATGGCCTCATTGTGCAGAGAGGCAGATGTGATTATTGCGGCCGTAGGAATCTCTAATATGGTAACAAAGGAATGGGTAAAACCGGGGTCGACAGTAATAGACGTGGGGGTCAATCGCGTTGTTGACGATTCTGAGAAGGGTTACCACCTAACTGGCGATGTTCATCCAGAAGTTCGAGAAGTTGCCGGTTTGCTATCCCCAGTACCTGGAGGTGTTGGCCCAATGACAATTGCAATGTTGATGTCAAATACAGTGAGAGCAACTGAGATTCAACATGAATAACAGAAATCACTCAGAAGATTCCCATATCTATCAGTGCATCCTCGGAGGCGTGTTTCCTAGGGTCCCACAAAGGAGAGAAAGTTAGATTCACGTGTACGCTGGATACTCCTTCAGTCTGCTGGGTCGCCCTGTGGACTGCAGCCATAAGCTCAGGGGCAATTGGACATCCTGGACTTGTTAGAGTCATATCTATCTCCACATGTGTGCCATCTGGCTTTTGCACTTCTTTGATGTCATAAATCAATCCTAATTCGATTACTGAGATTTGCATCTCAGGATCCTCTACGGATTTCAGCGATTCCCTGACTCTAGACTCCACAGACATTGTATCACATCAAGGATGAGGCTTCTGCCTTGACCTTCTTAACCATATTCATGAATCCATTGGCCCTGCTTGGCGTTAGGATTTGACTAAGGCCCATCTCTTCAACGTATGCGGGATCGTGACGGGCCACTTCACTGGGAGGAAGTCCATTCACCGCAATTGCGGTTATGGCCATGAGGCCTTGCACAATTTGAGCATCGGCCCCTCCTCTCGCAATGAATCCGCCATCTCCATCGAGGGAGCACTCGACATGAGCTCTGGATTGACAGCCATGAACCATATTTTCGTCATCCCACTCCTCCATGGAGAGAACGGAGGGATGCATATTTGCGTACTCAAAAAGGAGCTCGTATCGCTCCATTGTATCAAAACAAGATTGGAATCTTTCGACGATCCCTTGTACTTCTTCAGACCACTTTTTGGCATCGTCCATGCTCATGCGAGCGTAGTATAGGATTTTACAATTCTGGCGCCTAGCCCAGTCTGGAAACAATAGACTCCAAGTGTGAGACGAATGCCTCGGCTTCCTCCATGGTGTTGTATATCCATACAGAAGCTCTGTTTGTTGAGCCGACGCCCATTGCCTCCATCAGAGGTTGGGCGCAATGATGGCCGGTCCTCACGGCAAAGCCACCGGCATCGAGAAGATAACCGAGATCTTGGGCTTGGATGGTGTCGTGTAGAAATGAGACGACTCCTATCGCTTCCTCCCTTTCTGGGAATCCGAAAACTGTGATTCCGGGTATCTCACGCATTCTTGATGACATCCATGATGCGATACTCTGCACGTGTTTATGCGCCTCTTCAAAATCTACATTCTCCTCAAGCCAGTCTACTGCAACCCTCCATCCAATTGCCTCTGCCATCCTAGGGGTACCTGTTTCGAACATAGCATATCCTTCTTGGAAAAGGGTATCTTCCATTGATACTCTCTTGACTATGGAACCTCCAGTTAGGAACGGTCCCATCTCAGAGAGAGCCTCTTCGCTAACCAATAAGCAACCTATCCCAGTTGGTCCAGCCATCTTATGGGCCGCTATCGCGAGAAAGTCCGCTCCCAAATCATCGAAGTTAATCTTCTCGTGCGGGGCCCCTTGAGCGCTGTCTATGGCTATTCGGGCGCCTTGGGAACGTGCCATTTCTATGACTCTCTCGATATCATTTCTCACGCCTAGTACATTGCTAACATGGCCCACGCAAACTAAGGAAGCCCCTTCAATTGCAATTTCCATGGCTTCGTAGTCCAGGGTAAATTTTTCAGTGTCAACTGGGACATATCTCAGTTCAATTCCCCTTTCTTTGGACAATTCTTGCCACGGGACAATATTTGCATGATGCTCCATCTCGGTCGTGACTACGACATCCCCCTCATTCAGATTATACCTGGCCCATCCGTAAGCTACCAGATTCATGGCTTCTGTCGCACTGCCCGTGTAGATCATCTGACTCTCAGATGTTCCGAAGAATTTTGATATACGATCCCTGGCACCTTCCAGTGCCGCCGTGGACTCATCAGCCAAGGTATGATTGGCCCTGTGAGCGTTGGCGTGATAGTTCTTGTAGAAGTGTGACATGGCATCGATTACCGCCAACGGCTTTTGAGAAGTTGCGGCGTTGTCAAAATACACGAGTTTCTTCCCGTTGGGCAGAGTCCTCTGGAGTATTGGAAACTGGGAACGGATTTGTTCTACATCTAGTGCCATGTCACATCACCAGCCCGAGGTCGGGGTTCAGGCTTTCAATTCGATTGTGTGAAAATTTCAATTGACCTGTCAAATAAGCTACTTTCTTGAATGAGTTTATGTTTACAGACCCTGTTGGACCTCCATGGAGGATGGTACGGGGAAGGACGTTGTTGCGAGACTCGGGAGCAGAGATTTGAATGATGATGGCGAAATAATCAACCTAGCGATAGTAGGCTCAAGTAGATATTATGATTTCGAAAACTTCGAGCGAATAATTGACTCTTGGATAGGAACATATGGATATCCAGACTTAGTTATAGTGGGCGGGGCAAGTGGTATTGACTATCTTGCAGAGAGATGGGCAACTAACCATTCGATACCGATAGCTGTATTTTCCGAGGAGTGGGATGATCCTAGGAAGGGGCTCCGGGACAGAGGAAGGCCAGAAGCACCCAATTCGTTGACTGAGAAGATACTCACTTCATGTAGTCACATTTTGGCCATTCCCTCCACAACTAGTAAGTGGACAAGAGTAGTAATAATGGAATCGTCGAAGAGGATGATACCCATCGAAATTCATGAAATTAGATGATTTTGGTGCTCCTGCCGGGATTTGAACCCGGGTCGCCGGGATGAAAACCCGGTATGATGGACCGAACTACACCACAGGAGCTAACCCCTCGGAGATGTGCATCCCACATAATCGAATCGGGTGGAAAACCTTACAGAAGTCTGGAGGAAAAATAAATTACTCTTCCTCAAGAAGTCCGTCCCACCATTTTTTAGCAGGTATGAAAGCCAGAAACGAGGTCAATGTCAAGAGTGTCCAGACTATTGGATTTTCAAGTAACCCCAATAATTCCCTACCCCAGACTCCTATAACTAAAGCTTGAATTCCAAATCTCAATCCCCTGCCAAAAAGACCGGCAAAGATAAATTGGGTCCTATCCATTTCTCCCATTCCGGCCACCCATGCGAGGACCTTGTATGGAATAGGGGACACTGCCGCAATAAAAATTCCAGCGCTACCGTATCTTACAATCAAATTATCTAGTCTCTGAATATGAATTTCTCGAACATACCTCTCTGCGAAACTCCTACCTATTTTTCTACCAAGCCACCAACCCACCAACGCTCCTGAGACACTAGTCAGTGTAACAATAGCCCAGATTAGGAAGATTGTTGGAGGATCTCCCTGGGCGTCCAGGAACATCGGAAATGTGAGTGCCTCCGGAGGAATTGGCTGGATTACAGCCTCACTAAAAGAAAGAATCCCGAGTCCTGGTAATCCCAGATTCAAAGCCCATTGGACGTAAGAATCCCAAATGGTCCAGAATTCGCTAGGTAACATGCTCACGTGTCTTCGTCTAAGTCATTGTGTATGAAATGGTGGTTTTTTAGCATACCTGTAGAGGGAAAACCAATGAAAGGACAGCTTGTCGTGTATGTGTGACTGATGAGCTAGTGGTAGATACTTCTGCCCTAATTTCTTGGCCAATAATGGAATTGAACGGAGCAATCGTAGTTCAGTCTCAGATTGACGAGTTGCGAAGGCATTCTCCCAGCAGAGCGGATTTGTTCCATGCTATGGAAGTGATGGTCTCAGAGCCGAAACCAGAATCTGTTTCATTCGCCACAGTGTCAGCGACGGAAACTGGAGATATGGGAGGCCTATCCGTTGTTGACTTACATTTGATTGCATTGGCATACGAGAGAAAGTGCATACTCGTTACAGATGATTACCGTATGCAAAACCTAGCCGAGAAGATGGGAGTAAAATGGAAATCGGTTAATTTCCAAGGAATTTCGGAGTATTGGGAGTGGAAGGTAAAATGTGTGGGTTGTGGAAGAGAGTACGATTCACCGGATAAGCCTGCTGAAAGAAAGGGGATGCTTGGTGAATGCGTGGACTGTGGAAGCAATTTGAAATTGAAGAAAGGATAGCTATTCCTCTTCTGACAAAACTTCCTCTGTTTGGCCGCCTCTATCTAGATCCATTTCGGCCTTAGAAGGACTGGTCACCTCGTTAACTGCTTTCTGATATTCCCCCTTGGCAAGTCCGACACTTCTTGCTAGCTTCGGAATCTTATCGACTCCAAAAATTAGGACGCCAAAAACAACCAGAGCAACGACTTCAACCGTACCGAATGCCATTCTATCGGGCCTTGCTGGGAGGCATATGGATTGAATGCTTCGGAAAAAGTTGCGATTAACCCCCAGAAACGGGAGGGAGGAATGCGATCTCGGAAGAGTCTGATATTACGATGTCGAAGTTGTTCTGTATTTCATCATTGAATGCAACTCGAAGGCCCTTGGAAACGAGGTCTTGTAAACCCAGCCTTTCAACCAATCCAGTGATGGTTGTACCAAATTCCAATGCAATCTCAACTTCTCTCTCACCAAGGGATTCCGCCAAAGGCCCGAAGAATAGGACCCTGACCATTACGGCCCTCCCCTCAGCACCCGGTGTTCCGTTCATGTGAAACTTAGGACGTTCTCGGAAATTAATACATCGGAGCGAACTATAGTAAATTAAGTCGGAGTTTACCCGGGGAGACATGGGTCGGGTCGACGCAGTGGTGTTTGACTGCGATGGGGTTCTGACTGACAATGGCTCCTCATGGCAGAACATCCATAGTAAATTTGGCACCGATACTGCGGATGATGACTCTCACAAGAAAACTCTGGAAAAGTTCCTAGACGGAAGAATTACGGAGGAGGAATTTGTTGAACACGATATTCGCCTCTGGAAGAGCGTTAAGCCAGAGATTCACAAGGAGGACATCATAAAATGCTACAGCGGGATAGGTCTGATTGATGGTGCAAGAGATGTTGTCGAGGAGCTGAAAAATAGGGGAGTCTATGTTGCGATCGTATCCTCTGGTGTAGATTTATTCGTAGGTGCTATAGCAAACATGCTGAAGGTTGACGACTGGGCGGCTAATGGTTTTGAATGGAATGAAGATGGGTATCTTGTCAAAGGCCTGCCAACCAGAGTATACTCGCATGACAAGGGAATTATGGTAGAGAAGCTAGCGAGAATAAATGGTTTTGATCCTGAGAAAATTATTTCCGTGGGGGACTCTAGTACAGATCTCTCAATGAGAATAGAGGCGTCGTCCTTCATAGGGTTCAATCCATCGCGTGCGAGGGCATTGGATTCTTTCAAGAGCGCCGGTGTGCCGGTCGTTGAAGGGAAGGATTTGAGGAAAATATGGCCATATATCTTCGATGGAGAGCAATTTCCTGACTCAAGCTAGGCGAAGGGGATAGAGGCTGTTGCATAGGTGTGGAGATTTACCACGGTCAGGATGCATGGCTTTGGCTGGAAACCAAGCATTCTTTGGAAGTCTGTTTGATTCTGCCATGTCGAACTATGGACCATCGTAGTTCCCTTGTAATTTCCCACAAAGTGGCCATGAACATGGCCTGTGACGAAAATATCGGGCACATTGGAAATAACTAGATTATCCTCTGGTTCAGGAGAAAGGGGTGTTTTCCCGCCCCATGATGGGGCCAAATGCCTCCTTTCTAACATGGCTTGCATGGCCCTCTCAGGCCGGGAATATGATACTGACCTGAGTGTGGCAACAAAATCGTCTATACTCTTGCCATGATATGAGAGAACCCTGACCCCATGGAGGCTAAAATCACATGGATTGCCCACGAATGTGGCATCAGAATAATCCTGCTGAACCTCCGGATCTAATGCTGGCTGTGGTTCAGCTGGCCTCACTGCATCGTGGTTCCCGGGCAAAATGATCACATCTAACCAATCAGGGAGCCTCTCTAGTAACCTTGCAAGCTCAGAGTATTGATTGAAGAGATCTTTGATTGAAAGGTGACGATCCTGTCCGGGGTAAATCCCAACCCCATCGACACCATCACCACTAAGCACGAAGTATTTGATTGTTCGAGCCAGAGGGTCTTTGTTGAACCATTGAATCATCTTATCCCATTGTGGACCCAAGAATGTCATACTGCCAACGTGTGTGTCTGAGAGGAATGCAGCAGAAACTGCTCTATCCTTGCCGGATGTATTTTTTGAGTGGAAACCCAAAGGTGGCAGATGTATATCCCTGTCTCTTATACACATCTGACGCTGCCGACGACATAACGGGTG
>CAXHBZ010000022.1:0-9787 GCA_964015215.1 uncultured Candidatus Poseidoniales archaeon
GTTGGCATCATCCCTGGTGTTCAATGGGATATCCCCTGTTGCTGACCATCCGACGGCCACTACATCGGGATCCATCCTACCTAGAGCGTTCGGCCCCCGGTTTGACCATGGTGCTATTTGCCCCCATGTTCCGCTAGACCTCTACTGAAAGCACCAACGGAGAAAACGCCGTTTGATGCCCCTGGGGATTTGGTGGTTCCAAAACCGTGCCCTCCGTTGCCGATAGCAACAGCGTATGATGTATTGTTGTTGTAGAATCTTGTTAGCCAGTCCAAATACAGGGAATAAGGGTCAGCGCCAGCTTCGTCAACAGAAGAGTAGCCGAACGAGAATGATCCAATGTGCGGTTGATCTGGTGTTTCGACGGAGCCATCATAACCTTCTGCGATGAATCTCCAAGCATCGAGAGAGTGTCCTCCTGAGTAGTGGTTCCCTATTGCTGAAATGGTGGCATTTGGGGCCATTCCCAGAACCTTTCCATCGCTTACAACTCCTTGAGCTGATATGGCGCTTGCGCACAAGGTTCCATGATTGCCGGATTCGAGCATAAACAGAGTAAGATTCCCCGGTCCCGAGACCCTGTCCGAATATCCGTGTCTGGCTGCGTATGTGTCCCCGTATGGAACCCCTAGAACTCCGTCTGAGACCCAGTACACTAGGCCTCCTGAAACGTCCCAAAGTCCGTCTCCATTAGTGTCTAGGCCAGAGGTCTCTTCGCCAGGGCGCATGGGTACCTCATCTCCGAACTCTCCATCTCTGTCAAGATCCGCATAGACTGTCTTGTATTCGCCTGAGTACATGTCATCGACCACCAAAATAGGCACATCACCTCCCTGTTTGGACCTAAGTGTTGAGTCAGGGTGTTCTCCCAAGTGATACTCTCCAGACAGTGACATATTGATCCCGGAAACATTCAGTCCGGAACTATCCAGCAATCCGTCGGAGTTGTTGTCCACATCGATCGTTGAGGTATCTGCGTACCATGTTGACCTAGCGGGATAAGCCTCCCCGTGTACCATCCAATTGTACATGCTGTTATGGTCCAACATTAGTGGCCACCCATTGTATGGTGAATCGTCGAATGTGACTCTGGCTTGAGTGCCATTCAAATCAGGATGGGCGAAATCCACGCCTGTGTCAGCCACAGCGACCACCAACCCTTCCCCTGAATATCCGCTTTCCCATGCTTCCGTAGCCCCGTGAATCTCTCCTGCCTTGACCGTGTTGGGGTTGATTCCTGGGGGCTCTTCGAATGGCACGATGGAATAGGGCTCAGGCGATTGCTCCGCATCGATGACAGCTATCACCCCCTTTACGCTCGGGATCTTTTGTACTAGGCTGGAGGAAACCCAGAATGTCCTATGATCAATCAGCCCATCAGTAGTTTCTTGTTGGACCAGAATTTCTCCTTTGGACGGCTCAGCCTGTTTCTCGAGAGCTCCATTTTCCAACTGCCAGGACTCGAGGTTTTGTAGTGACCTGGTAATTACAGTGACCCTTGATTCTCCATTTCTTTCCAAGTCGTCAATGAGGGAAGGATCGACCCATGGAGCTATTTCATCCTCATACGAGATAGGAAAAGGGTCAGGGCGGTCTTGCCCTGTGTTCTGGTCTCCATGGTCGGAGTTGGATTCAAATCCCATGGACGCGGAGGTTGTCTGCATCACCATTAACAGGACCAGGACGACAGCTAGACGCTGAGTCATGCCTTGTCGTGCAAAGATGGTTCTTTCATTCTGCCGGCCCCATGCCCAGTACACTCTCGCCCGTCAAGTCCAAATCATACATCATGCGCCACGGGTACGGAGTCCCGTAGTGTAGTGGTCCATCATCTCAGGTTTTGGTCCTGGGGACCCTGGTTCGAATCCGGGCGGGACTACCACTATCTTTCGATGGCATTATGGTCAACTTTGAGATCCCTTGTGATGTTTTTCTGATGCCCCTCCAAGGTACCGCCTCCGATCTCCAACAGCTTAGCGTCCCTCCACAGTCTCTCCACTGTGTATTCTCCGACATACCCGTATCCCCCCAAGACCTGAATGGCCCTATCTGCGATATTCTTCGCTATTGTAGTTGAAAACAATTTGACCCCATCCGAATCCAACCTGTTCCCTGACTTGGTTAGATCTATCTGTCTTGCAGTGTCGTAAACGTAAGCTCTCATTGCTCTATATTCCGCCCATGACTCCGCTATATGCCTCTGGATTTGTCCAAATTCTCGTATGTCCCTTCCAAAAGCCTGCCTCTCGCTAGCATAACTGTTCATTATCGACAGACACCTTCTCGATATCCCAACTGCCATAGCAGCTAAGCCTAGTCTCTCAAGTTCTAGATTTTTCATCATGTGCACCATGGACTCTCCTGGTGATCCTACCACATTTTCCGGCGGTACTACGCAATCTTCGAAGACTAGCTCAGCGGTGTTACTAGCTCTCATGCCCAGCTTGTCGAAAATCTTCTGGCCCACGGAAAACCCTTGCGTGCCTTTCTCTACGAGGAAGGTAGTTATTTCGGCTCTACCCTTTTCATCGGTTCCAGTCCTCGCGTAGAGCCAGACTATATCCGCAGTCCCACCATCGTCATCTACCGAGCCGTTTGTTATCCACATCTTTCTGCCATTGATGACCCAATTTCCATCCTCCCTTTGTACTGCTGAGGTCTCCATTCCCAGTACATCTGTTCCGTGGTCTGGCTCACTCATCGCCATACAACCAATCCAATCGCCACTGCACACCTTTGGTAAGATCCTAGATTTTTGTTCCAAATTACCGTTCTGAGCTAGGTTGTTGACCATTAATTGGTCATGAGCCAGATATGCAAGGCAGAACGCTGGATCTGAGTAGGAGAGTTCCTCGTTGATTATCGCTACCGCGGTAGCGTCCATTCCACCTCCACCGAATTCTGCTGGGACCGAGATTCCGAGAAGTCCAGATTCACCTAAAGACCTGAATAAGTCTACATTGAATTTTTCATCTCTGTTGTACTCATGGGCTTGCCCCTCGACCTCGTCAGAAACGAAGCTCCTAACCATCTCTCTGAGCATAGCGTGTTCGTCAGTTGGATTGGCGATATCAAGTGTCCTCCAGACCTCATCCATGTGGTTTCCAGATGGCTTTGGCGTAAGAGTGATTCGGGCCGCACGCCTACGGCGTGACCCGTCTACTGTCTCTGGGGAATGGTATTGTCTCTCGTATGTGATCGGCTCCTGACAACCATGCACAGACTCTGTCGACCCCCATCCCGAAGCCCCCGTGTGGAACCCCCCCGTACTTCCTTATGTCTATGTAAAACTCATACGGATCCCTTGGAGTGCCCTCTTCTTCGATTCTCTCTATTATCTCCTTCTCTGACCACGTCCTTTCCCCTCCCCCGATGATTTCACCATAGCCCTCAGGAGCGAGTAAGTCGTGACAAAGGACATACTTGGGGTCCTCCGGATCTGGTCTGTGGTAGAATGGCTTTGCTACGCGAGGGTAGTGCGTTAGGAAGTGTGGAACTTCAAAGTCCTGAGTCAGGATTTTTTCCTTGCTGTAGTCTAGATCCTGTCCCCACTCTATGCCTATTCCCTTGGCTTGAAGGGTCTCTACTGCCTCATCGTACCTCATTCTTGGGTATCTGGAATCGGCATAGTTCTGAATTAGTCCTATGTCTCTCCCCAGATCAGATAATTCATCCTCCATTTCTTCGACCAGCGTTTGAGCGATGCTTCTTACAAGTGCCTCTCCGTGATCCATGACCTCTTGATTGCCTCCCCAAGCAATCTCCATTTCAGCGTGCCAGAACTCCGTCAGGTGCCTTCTTGTCCTACTTTTTTCAGCCCTGAAAGATGGGGCGATGGTGTACAGCCTCTCAAGCGCTGGCATTGCGGCCTCGGCGTATAATTGCCAAGATTGAGTCAGGTATGCCTTTTTCCCGAAGTAGGGGACCTCGAAGAGTGTGCTACCTCCTTCAACGGCACCTGCAACGAAGTTTGGAGCCTGATATTCTATGAAATCTCGATTCCTGAAGTAGGAGTGAACTGCACCGAAAACACTGGATCTTATCTTCAGCATTTTTGTCATTCTGCCGGTTCTCAGATAGAGGTGACGATTGTCAAGAAGAAATTCGGTTTCCCCTCCGTCTGCCTCTGCCATCGCAGATTCAGTGATTGGGAATGGGCTCTCTGGGTTTACAGGGCCGACAACCATTCCCGAGGTTACTAAGAGCTCATAGCCATGCTCCCTTTCAGTTCTCATCACCTTCCCGGTAATCCTTACACTCGACTCGATTAGTGCACCAGAGAGCGCGCTGTAGCACTCATCGTCAACTGAGTCCTTTTTTATCACGCACTGTAGAGTCCCTGTCGAGTCTCTGATGACCAAGAATCGAATTTTGTTTGAGCCTCTGGTCCTATGCACCCAACCACAGAGCTCGACGACCCCTTCGTCATGTGAGCCAGCGAGAATATCTCCAATCCAGTACTGCTTGGCCACGGACAGTCTGAGGGGCCCGTGGTATATGGTTGCCTCGCTGCCACCCAGCCACAATGATGGCGGGTCTGACGGGGTTCGAACCCGCGACCGCCCGGTTAAGAGCCGGGTGCTCTACCTGACTAAGCTACAGACCCGGCCTTCCGAATCGCTATCCCAATTTAATGGCCTCGGGTGGTAATCAGCTGAGCCTGCCATTGGGATTGACCAAAATCTCGACCCCGGACGAGGATGCCATGATAACTGCGTCACATATTCCAACAAAAAGGCCAACTTCGACCACTCCTTTGATTTCGGAGATGGTTTGCTCTAATTCCCGAGGATTACTGATACTTGGTCCGAATTCGCAATCCACGATGTATCCGCGGTTGTCCGTGATGTAAGGTTCTCCATTTGGGTTATTGGTGTGCGTTGAGGGCCTTATCGTGACTTCCCCGGGACAAAAATCGGAAATCTCCCGAACAACTCCTTCCACGTGAGTCGGATCGGCTTCTACGGGGAGTTTGAAACTGCCAAGGACTTTGACTCTCTTTGTCTCGTCGGCCACGACGATCATCGATTTTGAAAGATTGGCCACTATCTTCTCCCGTGTTAACGCCCCGCCACCCCCCTTGATAAGCGAGAAGTCTTCATCGAACTCATCGGCACCGTCGATAGTCAGGTCAAGGGATTTAACTTCTGAAATTTTCAATAGGGGTATATTGAGCGACTCCGCCAAATCTCTAGTTGCTTCACTTGTCGGAACCCCCACGATTTCAAGTCCGTCTTCTGCCATCATCCTACCAATCTCTATTATCGTGTGTTTGACGGTGGATCCAGTGCCAAGTCCTATCTTCATGCCATTCCTTACATATTTGCATGCGGCAATGCCGGCTTCTCTCTTCAGTGCCTCGACGTCCGGCATAGACTCCTGCTAGCAGGAACGTAGATGATTATTTCCAAGAATTTTCTGAATTTTTGTAACCGTTGGGTTCTTGGGCATTGACGTGGCGGGCTGTGTGAGGGAGCAGGAGGGTCGCTGACAGTGTACGACACTGAGGAAAGTCCCCTCTCCATGATGCAAGCGGCTCGACGCAAGTCGAGGGTCCGGGAGGGCCGGCTCTGCAACAGAAACGAACTGCCCCGGGAGTACGATGAATCCGTGAGGAGGAGGTTTCCCGATGGTGGCTGGAACGAGCAACCCCGCTGGAGCAAGTCCAAGCAGGCCCTTAGTGCATCAACAGGGCCGGGTAGGATGCATAGTTGAATGCGACCAGCCGAAAGGTGAACAGAAAGGGGCTTATTCCCTGCACCCTCATCTATTTCAAGTCTGGACAACGTCAGCATTGTCAACAATCGCTTCTAGAACCGAGGTCTCCGATATTGTCCCTCCATCATCATAGTCCAGCCAAGCTCCGTTCAGTGTAATCCTAGATTTTAGCTCGTTGTAGACCACAATTATCGTGGGGAGGAGTATAGCGCTGGTTAGCAGTGCAAGTGCAATTAATGCCATCATGAGAAGGAAGAAATTCTGCAAACCTGGTATCGCCACGAAAAGTCCGGCGGCCAGACCCGCGCATGTTGTAGCGGTGGTCTCAAAAATTGTACGGCCTGTAGTAACGACTGATTTCACTATGCCTGCTGGAGTCTCCCCCTCGTCCCTTATCCTGTCGATGATGTGAATCGAGTCGTCGACCCCTATTCCGAAAACTATTGTTCCTATCATGGCGGTGAAGACGTTGACATTGACTGAGCCGCCTCTCATCAGCAGGGGTTGCCACAGGACGACTACAGCTACCGCAGTCATTGTGAAAATCGCAAGCCTAGGGGATCTGAATAGAAGGGCCATTGCGAAGAGTAGGATTATCATCGTCCATACTGTGGTCTCATTCTGGGCCTTGTGTATGCCTGAATTGATGTCTATTGAAATAGGGAGTCCACCGGTTAGCTTTGAGTTTGTAACTCCTTCATCTGCAAGTGTGGTCGACCTGCACTTGGTGGCGTCTTCACACCCACCTTCAGACAGGAACCCGTCTATAGTGTCCCTAAGTCCAGTGGCGTCTTGGATGTTGATGTAGGGTTGCCATGCGTAGACTAGCGTCTTCGTCTCCCCGTTCTCCTGCTCTGCGTTCATCAACATGGATCTTATTTCTGGGCTGAGGGTGTCGAAGACTACGTTTACCATGTCCTCCTTCGACGAAAGCGTCGTGAATGCTAGATCGCCACTCGTTAGGCATTCAATCTGCAAGGGGTCATCCCAACATGAGGAGTGCAGTATGTCCCATAACGACCTATCGAACGCCTGCTGACCAGTGACATCATCCTGAACATGAATCGCTTTTAGGATGTCAACAATGCTCGTTGTGTCGGTAAATTCTACATTGTCAACTTTAATCTGCATTGCGTCTATTGAGTCTAGGACAGGTATGTCTCTGATTGGAGCGGTGCCATTGAGGGAGCCTCTCTCTGTGGCGTCAATAATGAACAAATTTGTTTGCCCCCCTCCAAATTCATAGCTATACTCACGGAGGGCTTCGTAGGATTCCAATCCAGGAGGAACTTCATCGGAGGATCCTGTTATGTCCTTGCCAAGTTCTTCCTCGAGGATCATGACTCCCCCAGCTGTGGTGACAACTGCGACTAGCATAACCACTATTGTGAACCTGACAGGAATCTTCCCGATTGATTCCCAAACCACATCTAGGATTCCAAGAGCTATTGTCAGAGATAGCATTGAGGCTATAATTAGGGAATTTGTGGTTGTCATCGCACCGGAATATGAAAGAGCGAATGCGGCAATCGCCCCAATGGCGATTGAGACGTAGATCGTTTGATTTGTGGACATGTCCAAGTTTCCGGTAGATTTCCTGTATCTCAGTAACTGGATCAAAGCGGGAACCATCACCATGGATAGAAGGAATGTTACGAAAATGCCGAGCAAGAGTGTAGTTCCTACCGTCCGCATTGGCTGGATAGGGACTAGGCTGTCCCATGTAAGCACGCTGAAACCGATAATCGTTGTCAAGGCTGAAAGGAATATCGCATGACCTGTGGTCATGGCTGCTCTGACAGTTGCGGTGAGGCTTATGAGAGGGTCCCATGGATCAACTGGTTCGGCCTCCAAACCGTCCCTGTTTAACTTCCATGACCGTTCGAGATGATCTTCTATCAGCTGTCGCCGATTTTCTTCGATTCGGTTTGTTAGGTGGAGCGCGTAGTCGACGCCCAAGCCTACGAGTATCGGCCCAGCAGAGATGATCATTGGCGTCAGCATGATATCCAGAATTACAGTGGTGCCGAAAGTTATGGCTAAGCTCATTGCTATCGGCATCCCGCAGATAATTATGACCTTCGCATTTCTGTGGAGAATTAGCATTGCAAGAGCCACTAACGCCAAGCTTGCAGGTAGCATTGTCTCGACTAGTTCCAGATATATCGCATCGGAAACATCATGCAAAACTGGGGTTAATCCAGTTACTGTCACAGCCCTTCTTGGAGGTATGTCATCGAGTCTCTCGATGTCCATCGTGGACGTCAATTCATAGGTTGTGTAGCACAAGTCGCAGTTTTCCTCTATCTCATCGCAGACGCCACTGCCATCATCATCACATCCTTCTCGTATTTCTCCATCGACACCGAAGCCGTGAATGTAAGACTCAGCAAATGCCAAGAATGCCTTGTGATCTTTGACTTGGCCAAATTTGGGGTCATCACGAGGAGGTATATCAGTGACGCTCATGTCGAATGATATGCCCATTATTATGACTCCAGTGTCCCATATTCCATCGCCATTGGTGTCCCTGACCATAGACTCCATCAATGACCCAGCATTTTCCACAAACTGGTCGACCCTTTGTTGTTCATCGGGAATTTCGTATCCGTAGTATGGGTTTAGACCTGAAATTGCGCAGTTCTGTCCATCACTGACCGGAAGTCCATACTTCTCCATTGCACAGTTGAATCTCCAAGAGGACGAATTGGCCTCTTTGATTATCTGGGAGGGCGATAGGACCCAAACTACGCCATCGTTCGTCCCCCTGTCGCCCTTGTCCCAATCCAATCCTCGATCAAATGTCCCATCCCCCGAGGTATCATCACCTTCAATCCAGGACATCTGGGAAAGGACATCCACGGAAGTAATGTTCTCATCCGTACGCTCTGATATCGAGGCGATGGCGTTTCCGGTTTGGAAGTAGACTATCACTACGTCAGTAGACCATTGTTCCCTGACTTCGGACAACAGGTCCGAGGAATCCGCGCCGTCCGGGAGGTATACCTCGACATCGCCGTTTATCTGCTGTTGGAAGTCCATCGCGAATTGACCGATCACAGAAGTTACTAGGAGAAGAAAAGCAACGAAGATTCCGGGACTCCTCAATATGGTCGCATATCCTAATTCATTCAGTCTCCTGTAGGATGCGTGGACTATGTCTGCTGCATCGTCAATGAGCTGTCCGACCGTGTCTATCGCGTTTCCTATTGGGCCCTCATAAAACACCTTCCTAGCGGAGTTTACTCCTTCTCTTATTGGCTGAATTTTCACGAAGAAGGATTGCCAAAACTCTTCCTCATCATCGACCGATTCATCGGCCGATTGAGAGAATCTGTCCACAGCTATCTCATCGCTCACGACAGGATGGGGTAACAGGCCCCAAATGAGCGTTCGCATCTAATGGATTCCCGGACCATTGGAATACGGGTGAAATCTAACAATACGTATGGCCTATCGATGGAAAATTACACTGCAATCCTTGTAGCACACAATTGGATACCATCATACTCTAAGATGATTAGTCCCTCGGGCGTATGATGGCGAGACGTAGGGCGAAGGCGACACCCAAGGGAAAAGACGAGGATGTTAGGACCGTGGCAATGCTAGTTACCGCGGGAATAATTAGCTTGGTTGTGGCTATATCTGTGATTTTAGCGCCGATCCCCCAAGTGGGCCCCGATGAGGGAAACCAGGCACCTGATTTCGTTGCAGATGCCTACGATGGTTTCGGATGGAACGAATTTAGGCTATCTGATAACTACGATTGGGACTGGAATGGTTCGACAGAAAGCAAATGGTTCCTGGTATACTTCATGGACACAGACTGTCCGTACTGTTGGGTTGATGGTGATGAAATGAGTCAGCTCCATTCTCAGTGGTCCGATAGGGTGAATTTCATCACTGTTGCAGCGGAGCTGAGTATACCCAATCATGACAGTACAAGAGGAGAAATTGAGGCATTCAGAGACAAGACGTCGTATTTCGGTTGCAACAGTGACAGGGATGACTGCGTCGACAGACCCGGAACCCCCAATGACTGGCCATATGTCGATGACCAGTCTATGAC
>CAXHBZ010000023.1:0-9651 GCA_964015215.1 uncultured Candidatus Poseidoniales archaeon
GGGGGGATGCTAATTTCAAACTGCTGCTGATTGCTCCCGCATTTGGCTTATGTGATACCTGGGAAAACCTGACTGATGATGAATTGGAAAGTTGGGAGGAGACAGGTGTGAGGAGGTACAGTGGGTTCGAGCTGAATATCGACCTAGGATGGAACTTCATGGAGGATGCGAGGAGGATGTCGTGGCCTACGATTAGGCACAAGACAACAATAATCCATGGTTCAAAAGATGTAATTGTTCCGTTAGATGTATCACAAAGGGTTTCAGAAGATTCTGAGTTAGTTGACCTTGTTGTCATTGATGATGGCCACAGAATGAAGAATTGTCTATCGTATCTCGACAGGATTGCCGACTCACTAATGTCCAGTTGACCCTAAGAAATATTCCCCGATCTCAGGATCGTTTAGAATCTTGCTTGCATCCCCGGTGTGTACGATCTTTCCGTTAGAAACAATATACCCCCTGTCTGACCTAGCCAGAGATAGTCGGGCATTCTGCTCGACTATCAGAACGGTAATCCCCTGATCTCTGAGTGAGTCTATTCTCTCGATTATCTGTTGCTGATATAGAGGTGATAGAGCCGCTGTAGGCTCATCTAAGAGGAGGAATTTGGGGTCTGATATCAAGGCCCTTGATATTGCAAGCATCTGTCTTTCTCCCCCTGAAAGGGAGGCGGCTAGGTCGTGGACCCTGTCTTTGAGATCGGGGAACATGTCTAACGCTCTCTCTATCCTCTCCGCCAGAGTTATGCTTGGAAGGCTGTTTCCTCCCATCTGCAGATTCTCCAGAACCGAGAGGGAGGGGAACACGTTGTCCACCTGCGGAACATATGCAATTCCCTGATTAACGAGTTGGTCAGTTCTCCATCCCGAGACATCAATTCCCCTGTATGATACCTCGCCTGAATAGTAAGTTGCGATACCAAAAATTGTCTTTATCAGGGTGGATTTTCCACAACCATTCGGCCCAATAATTGTTACGAATTCTCCCTCGTCGACGTGTATGTCTATTCCGTATAGGATCTGGACCGCTCCGTAGCCTCCCTCAAGGCCTCTGATATCTAATACTCTGCTCATGTCTACTCATCCTCCAAGGGAGCTCCTGCTGCACCAAGGTATGCCTCGATAACATCCTTGTTCGCTCTAACCTCATCCGGAGTTCCCTGCATTAGAACCTCGCCCTCGTTCATTACGACAATTCTGTCAACACCTTGACGAAGGATGAAATCCATGTTATGCTCGATAATCAGTATTGAGATTCCCGTTTCGTCGACCACCTTCCTAAGGTTGTTGAAGATTTTCATGGCCAATGGCCCGGCCACACCCGCAACAGGCTCATCCAAGAGAAGAAGTCTAGGGCTTCCCATCATTGATCTTCCTATATCAACAAGCTTTGATTGCCCTCCCGAAAGCTCACTCGCAAGATTGTGGGCCATGTGTGGCACTTCTAACTGATCAAGTGCCTCATACGCCATCAGTAACCTCTCCTTCTCTGACTCGTTTTTCCGAGAGAAGATAGATCTGAAGAATTCAGAGGTAGAAGACCCGAATTGATTCCTTGGAGGCACCATTAGATTCTCTATGACAGACATCTGTCTCCAGAGGTTGGTATGCTGGAATGTCCTAGTCATGCCTTTTTTCTGTATTTGATCCGGTCTTAGATTAGAGATATCCTCACCGAACATCTCTATCTCTCCAGCGGTTTGTTGAAGCAATCCGCTAATGCAATTAAACGTAGTAGATTTCCCGCATCCGTTTGGTCCAATTAGTCCCACAAACTCTCCTTCACCAACCTCGAATGAGACTTCCCTCACCGCAACGAGGCCACCGAACTCTTTCCGAAGTCCCTTTACTTTCAAAACTGGTTTAGTCATGGTTCTCACCCCCCAATGGTCGATTTGGTCTTGAAGGGACCTCTGGAAGTAGGCCCTTGGAGTTGAACTTGAGTGAGAACAACATCAGGCAACCAATCAGCATCAGTTTGATGTATACCATGTCTGCACTGATCACACCTCCGAAGAAAGACTCATCCACCGAACGTTGATCGAGCAAAATTGCCGCTAGGAAAAATATCGAGGCACCTGAGGCACCAATATCAAGAAGCTTGGATGATCTAGTTACAATTCCAACAACTGTTATTGTCAGGAAGATCGTGAAAATATCCCATTGATTTGTCAAAATCCATTCGAATAGGGAGTCAATGCGACCAGCCGTTGAGTGCAGGGGTAAATCTGATGATCCTTGAGCGGCGACGAGCACGTTGAACACGAATTCCATCAGGACAATGATGAATGCGCCAATCACCATCCCCCTGTTGTTCGCAGTTCCCCCGATGATGAATGCTGCCCACACAAGGAATGTCGATCTTGCCGGAGACATGAAGCTGGCGTCGAATCCGGTCAGCTTCCATGCCCACAGGGCTCCAGCCAATGCTGCTATTGCTGCTCCAAGTGCTAAGCTGGCTGCCTTATTGGTAAGGATGTCATGGCCATGATGTTGAGCTACATCCTCATCTTCTCTTATGGCCTTCAGGACTCTTCCCCACGGAGAAGCCAAGAGTCTGGATAGAATGAGCCATACAACAGCTACAGAGAACAGGGAGATAATCATCAACATCAGCATGTAGGGGGCTGGCTCCCCGAGGTTCAGTAGCTCTCCGATATGATGGGCAGGGGTACTATCAAGCAAAACATCGTCCTTACACGCATCGGGACTGGCCCATTGAGTATCCGGACCAGATTTCTTAGAGCCACAGAACCACCAATCCTCCATAGGAAGTGGGTATCCAGAGATTCCTATTGCCGAAGCGACAGGTCCAGCCCTGAGAAGTGGCTCACCCGCCAATAAAACCCTTACAATCTCGCCCAACGAAATTGTTACTATCGCGAAGTAGTCGGTCCTGAGCCGTGCAGTTGGATATGCAAGTAGCCAGCCGATTACGGCGGCTAGTGCCATCCCAACCAGAGTAGCCTCCAGAATACCCCAATCATATCCGTGTACCCTTTCAGGGGCTGTTAGGATGGACACTGTTATTGCACCTATGGATACAAAGAAGATAACCCCGAAATTTACCATTCCAGTATAACCGGTATGGAGGTTAAGTGAGAATGACATCAGGATGAATATAGACAGAGTGAGGAGGACATTTGACACTTGAAGTGTTTTCTTGAATGCGAATGTGTCGGATTCAGCGATTGGTAGCCATGCCAAGAATAGAATTAGGACTAGTAACAGTCCGTAGAAAAGAATTCTAGAGCCCAGAAGACTTTCCCTGCCGTACAAAAGGAGATCTTGTTTGCTCTTTTTTGGTACTTTCATTATATCCATCAACGAGCTCAAGTATTCGCTTATTCGATCTGAGGTGTCCAGCTTTTTGGCGTATAGCGAGGACAAGCTCTGAATCTTGTTTTTCTGGAATCTTACCATTGCCTCATGTTTTCTATCAAGGTTGGACCATCTCTGCTTGATGGATTCGATTGGTGCATACACCGCTTGTGCGTTCTTCTTCAGAACCAATGCAAGGCTTGATTGTGTAATCTCTCGCTCATTTCCTGCGATTATCCTAATCCCCTCATATATCGAATAGGCCCAAAGGCAGATCACAGCTAACGGCCAAATCAAATCCCCTGTTTCTACAATGAAGTTTACCAAATCAACCTCCATTCTCATCTGGTTGAGCCATGATTCTTGCATATCGGACACAGCTCCGGGAATCCACTGCTCGGCCTCAAAGGGAGTCATATCGCTGGGTGGGCTGGTTTGACCCAAGAGATGGTCCTCAGTGAGAGGAGAGTCTGTCAGCAGAATCTCTCCATCATTCCTCCCGGTTAAGAGGTAGAGATTGGTTTCAGCGAAGTCGTTGTCTTGACATGCGTCTCCACAAGACCCGTCCGCAAAGGAGTTCTTCCTTACGAAATTGCTGAATCTATGATAAACGTAGGCCGCGATTGCAATCGCGCTGAAGGTTTGTGTTTTGTGAGGTCTGCCCCCCCACCAGTGATGGATCCCGAATATTCCGGTGGGGAGAATCGCCAATCCAGCGGCAATTTTTTCATCTCCTTCAGAGGCTTCTGCCTTCTTTCGGAGCCTGTCAATTTTCCACTTTTCATATGCATCCCCGATTCCCTCAGGCATTATCATCAGAATGGCAACGAGGAAAATATAAGGCATGACGCCGTCTAATGCGGAGTAGTTTGACCTACCTAGCGGCAATCCCACTCCAATTAGTACTGGGGAAGACAATGCCCTCACGAATCCAACAATTATCGAGCCAATGATAGCCCCCGGTATAGATCCGATTGTCCCTAAGACGATTATTGCGAAGGATGGCAGCAAAAGTGTAAATGCAGTTTCAGGGCTGAATCTGAGGGTCATAGCGAATATGGCGCCACCCATTCCTGAGATGCCAGCTGAAAGGAATGCACTGGACATGTGGACCCTTTCCACGTTAATCCCGCTACTGGCTGCGAGCTCGGGATTGTCAGCCACCGCCCTCATTCTCCTACCAAGTCTTGTCTTATTCAGAAGTAGCATCAAAAGAAGGACTGAGGAGAATATGACAAACGGGACGGCGCCTTTGTAGTATGCATAGTTGGTGGTGGCTTGGGTGACGCAGTCTGCTGTAGTATCATACAGCTCATATGCTGGTTTAGAGGCCTCATTGACAATTCTTGTAAAAATCGGCTCACCTGACTCATCGATTCCTGTTTCCTCGCATGTCCATCGGGTGTATGTCCGTCCGTCGTCCAGAGTCCTATCTCCAAGATTGAGCCTTAACTTGGTTGTTGGGATCTCCCATCTCAGGCTTGGCATCCTCCAATCTCCCTCAGGCTCGAACATATTTCTTGACGAGCCGAATCTCAAATAAGTCAAAGCCCGTAGAATAAGTGCGACTCCCAATGACGCAATCATCATTACCTGGGGAGTTGCTTTGCTCTTACGGAACCCTCTGTAAACCAGTCTATCGATGATAATTCCTGCCAAACCTGTTAGGATGAATGCGGCCAATAGCGTGAATAGGAGTACCGACCACGTTAGAACACCGTCTTTTGTTGTACTAAGGTTGGAGATTGGGAAGAAATAATCCGTCCAAATCATTATCATTGAGAGGTACATTCCTATCATGAACAATTCAGACTGTGCAAAGTTTCCATACCTCTGGACCTTGTAGGTCAAAGTCAGCCCGATAGCAATAGCGAGATACGTCGAAGACCATGTGAGTGTTCCAGTGATTATAGAGACTGTATCAAGGGTGAAGGAAGCTCCAGTATCAAGCCCCCTCAGAAGGATGTCGAGTGTTACGAATGTGACTAAGACCATGAACAGTGGCGAAAGAATCAATCCCATGGTTCTGAAAATGCTTCTTTTGACATCGTCAAACAGCACTTTGATTAAAATGAAGCCTGCAGTAATTGACTCGATTACTTGTAGTAGCCAAACTAGGTCATTTGGCAGACCTCCTCCAAGGAACGCGTCTAGGACATTGAGTATACCCCAGCCATTAGAGGTACCAAGAATATTTGCATCAATGAAGAGAAATAGCGCAATCAGAGTTCGTTGTGTCCCCCTTGGAAGGCTTGAGAACTTGTCACGGGCTTCATGCAGCATTTACTACACGTACCTTCATTGCTTGAAATTTATTTGTTGGGGCAGTGTGACGGGACGTGCCCGCCACACTGCTTTACGTTACCAATCAGACGATTCCGTTGACTGGATCCCAGTTCCTAGCACAGTCATATGAGACTGTGTCAGTGGTTGCGTCGTGAGAGAACTCACCGACGCAGAAGCCAGCTGCGGGAACGTCTCCATTCGACATGAAGGTTATCGCTCCACTAGCTCCTTCCAGACCATTGCCAGTCCCCATTATTGCCATATCCTTGGTAATACCTGGGGTTGCTAGGTGTGTGAAGGCAGCAAACGCTGTGATGTAAACAGCATCGAATGCCTCGGCGGTGTAGATACCGCCAGCACAAGCGGGGTTAGCTGCACATTGTGCCGCGAAGACCATGCCGACTGTTGACATTGCGCCACCAGATGATGGCTTTGTGGCGATAACGCCGTCCACTAGGGACTTGTCTGCCATATCAGCTGCTAGTCCTTCCTCGGCAATTCCATCTGCTCCGTAGATAGCTCCTGTGAATCCTTGGAGGGCCATCTCCTCAATCAGAGCGGCTCCATCTGCGGCATAGGAAACTAGCATGGCAGAGGTACATCCCTCGCTAACCACTGTGCTCACAATGGACGTGAAGTCAGTAGCTGTCTCCTCGTATCCAATCTGTGTGCAGATGTGGGCTGCGTCCATGCTACCGACGAATGCGTCCGCTAGACCTGACCCATATGCGTTTGTCATGTGGATAACTGCGACATTGTCCTGCATGTCTGCAGTCATGACATCAGCCACGACCGATCCCTGGAACGCATCGCTTGGGACGACACGATAGAAGGATGGGTATTGTGTTGCATCGGAGAGCGCTGGGCTCGTGCTTGCATAGGAAACCTGTGGGATTCCGGCAGCCGAAAGGACTGCGTTGGCACCCATTGAGGCTCCAGAGCAAGCTGCCCCGACTACTCCCCATACGCCTGCATCAACGAGGGTCTGAGCTGCGGCACCAGCCATTGTTCCGTCACAGCCTGAGTCTGCGTAGACTATCTCGAACTGAACTCCTTGACTGTATGCCAGAGTGTTAGCGAGGCCTAGCGTGATCTGCGAAGCTGCCACGAATCCATCTGCGTATACTGCTATTGGCCCGGTAGCATCGTTCAAGAATCCAATCTTGATTGTGACTCCGTTCCATGGTGCGTCAGCGACTCCGTCGCCTCCAGCTTCCCACATCCTGTCACAGTTGAAGTACTCTCCAAATGTTGGGACATGGTGGAAGGTACAGACATCGTACCCGGACCCTCCAACGTCACCGTTGTCTAGGAATGTGTGTGTTCCACTGTCTCCAGCGTACGCATCACCGACCATGGGCACGTGTACGCCCATGTTCTCTCCGGCCTCCATCATAGCTGCGTGACCGATCATCATTACTGCATCGTACGCTTCAGAAGTGAAGATTCCAGTCTGGCAGACTGAGTCAGCTGCACAAGCTGCGGCGAAGACGCCTGCACCTGCTGCTGCGGCTCTTGGCCTGGTGACCTCGATTCCGTTTGCTGCAGCCGGGTTTGTGTACTCCTCTAGTGCTGCCGATCCAGCCATTCCATCAGCGCTGAAGATTGGTATCGTAGCTCCCATGACTGCCATGGTCTCGACTATCATTGCACCATCTGAGGCGTATGAACCGAGGAAGACTGAGTCGCATCCTGAGTCCATTACTGCCTGAACTGCTGCCTGGAAATCAGTTGTGGTTTCTTCGTATCCAGCCTGCAGGCAGACGTTGTCAGCACCAAGGTTAGCTGCGACTGCGTCCGCTAGACCTGACCCATATGCGTTTGTCATATGGACGACAGCGGTGTTGGAAACTCCGCTTGCCGAAATCATGTCAGCTGCTGCTTGGCCTTGTAGTGCATCACTTGGTACTATCCTGTAGAAGTGAGGGTATGCTGTTGCGTCACTTAGTGCTGGAGATGTGCTCGCGTAGGAGATCATCGGGATTCCAGCCGCCGAAAGGACTGCGTTTGCACCAATCGAAGCACCGGAGCAGGCCGCACCGGCTACTGCTACAACGCCCGCGTCCGCAAGGGACTGGGCCGCAGCACCTGCCATCGTACCGTCGCATCCTGAGTCTGCCTCGATTACCTCGAAGACATAGTCGTCACCCATTGCGTTTAGGTCGTCCATTGCTGCTCCCCACGCGAAGGTGAATGGTGCAGCGAATTGGGCGATTGGCCCTGTTGCGTCATTCAGGAAACCTAGCTTAATTGTTACAGCTGGGGCTGCTGGAGGGACGAACATTGGGTTCTCTGCTCCCATGTAGTGAGCCGCGATCTCGTCTGCCACAGCGTGTGCTATGTCAGCATCGAATCCTACGACTGCACCGGAGTCATCGTAACTCTCGAATGGAGGGTAGAACGGATCAGTGCAGAGCCTTAGGCTTCCAGACTCCAGGACTGCTGTCAGGTCGCTTCCCTCAGTTGGTACTGGGTAGGAAGTGGCTGTGTCCATTGTGGTATCATCTGCGAGGGTTACGGCTCCATCGAAATTAGCGCCGTAAATCAAGTCGTACTCACCAGAGTCGACCATGGCGCCGATGGCCATGTTAAGCGCACCGAGTAGCTCCCCAGAGGAGTCTCCTTGGACAGCCATACCGAAGTTCTCATCCGAGAAGGTGACCATCAAGGTACCCTCGAGGGACAGAACAGGTGCGTCACCCATTGCGTAGTGTACGTCACCGTTGTTCAGAGCGGCGATTACTGAAGGGAAGTCATCGTAAGCCATGATTGTAGCGGCACCTAGGTTATCTTGAGCGTACAGATCCGAGGTTGTCCCGGACTGTACTCCTATGGTGGTACCTTCTGCATTCAGGTCTCCGACTTCACTGATGGAAGCGACACCAGAACCACCGATTACACCCTGGCTACTTGTGTAGTAGGCCCTGGTGAAGTCGACAGCTTGCTCTCGCTCGTCAGTCTTCGTCATCGCCGATATGATGGCGTCGCACATATCGCCGGCATTCAGGTTGGGGATAATGGGGTCCCAAGCGGACTCCACAAAGTCAGCACTTACATCACTGGCCATCGAAATGGACCAGTCAGGTGTGTCTTCTTCATCGTCCCCACCAAGGCATCCGGCGAAAGCTGCCGCCAGCATGCTCATGGTAAGCATCATTGCAATCATCTTGTTGTTCTTCATTAGAAACTCACGTTCCAGTGCATGCACGACGTCGTATATATGTTATAGAGATTCTCAAAAAAAAGTCAAAAAATCGCGTTTTTTTGAAAAAGGGCTCTTAATCTTAATTTCTAATAGGGGAATATGATGGAGGTCGAATTGGACCAAGAATATCATGAACTGGGGACTTGTGCCAGTCCTGTGAGTGAAACACCGATGGACTATTCTAGCAGTGGAGTGGATATCGATCTGGAAAGCGAAGCAGTAGGCTCGTTGGTCGGAGAATTGGGACGCTCGGTCAGACCGGATGGAAGCCTTGGGGCGCCGGTCGATCTCCCAGGCGGGTTCGGTGGCTTGGTGGAATTTGGGGATAAGTACCTCGCAATGGCCACTGACGGAGTTGGTAGCAAGCTGACTGTCGCGAATCAGGTTGGACATTGGGCAGGTGTTGGCATAGATTGCATGGCAATGAACGTGAACGACCTGCTTTGCGTAGGAGCTGAGCCCATCGCGTTCGTCGATTACATCGCTGTTCCAAAACCCGACCCCAGAGTACATGCCGCCATTGGGAGAAGTTTGAATGAGGCTTGTCGTAGAGCGAGAGTTACTATGGCTGGAGGAGAGACTGCAAGTTTACCTGGTATCGTGAGAGAGCTGGACCTTTCCGGTACTGCTCTTGGATGGCTTAGGAGGGGCTCAGAGATAACGGGTTCAAACCTCCAGGAGGGGGACGTTTTGATCGGGCTACCGTCCTCTGGAGTCCATTCCAATGGATTTTCCTTGGTCCGCAGTGTAGTTGATAGATGCGGGGCGTCTTGGGACGATGCGGTTCCATTCCTGTCTCTTATACACATCTGACGCTGCCGACGACATAACGGGTGT
>CAXHBZ010000024.1:0-9459 GCA_964015215.1 uncultured Candidatus Poseidoniales archaeon
GGAGATGTGTATAAGAGACAGGCCCTAATCAGACAACCTGGTTACTCGTTCTTTCTTGAGGAGACAGATGCTGAAGACCACGACAATGATGGAATTGGGGATTTGACTGATTTGGACGATGACAACGACGGAATCAACGACCTAATAGAGATGTTCGATGGTTGCTACGGCACCCATCCCTTCGATCACGACAATGACGGCCAGTTGGATGAGTTTGACATGGACGATGACAACGACGGCATCTTAGAAGGCCCCATAGACTACACCCAAGGTGCGGACCCGAGAAACGTTTCCATGGATCGATATGTCGAACCTACCACGGTTCACCCATGGACCGGAACTCCAGTGGGGGTAGGCTACAGAGTCGATCAGAATCCTTTAGATCACGATAACGACGGCGTAACTGACGATGACAACGATGGTTCTGGACCTGATTCCTATGATGAGGACGACGACAATGACGGTAGGATAGATCAATTTGTCTGGCCTTGCGACTTCGACTCAGACGGCCTCCAGGACTACTTCGACGCCGATGACGACAATGACGGCGTGGAGGACCTGTGGGACTCCCATCCTTGGGACTCCGCTATCACCGCCAACATTACTGACACCTCCTCCCTTTGGGATACCGCCTCCGAATGGGGAGAGACAGAGGTAATATCCGTATCAATCGGGGAGAACGGACTAGCTCCGGATAGAATTACGATAGAGGAAGGAGACACTGTTATTTGGACAAATGACGACTCAGAACCTCACTATGTTACTGCCAATGACGGAACCTTTGACAGTGGTGAAATAAGTCCTGGAAGCACATTTACCTTCATCTTTTCGAGTCAAGGAACTTGGGAATATTCTGACCCTTCAAACAGTGACCAGAACTATGAGGGGCGTGTGACGGCAGGACCAGAAACTAGCCAGACACTACCTGATGCATTCGATCTTCCTGCCGACATATATGGGGCTGACAAATTTAATTTCGTAAATAAGGAGAAATTCATATGGCATCCTAGAAGCCAGGCCTTCACCCAAGTAATAGATGGCGATCTTGATGGCGACGGGATCCCTAATTTCGTCGACCCCGACAATGACAACGATGGGACTCCGGACTCCGCTGACAATGATGACGACAATGATGGTCTCTTGGACATGTGGGATGTAGATGACGACAATGACGGGATTCCTGACTCTTGCATGCAAGTCGATACAAACTCCGACGGGACTGGAGACCTCCCCAACTCTCAGCCTATTGGAATCCCAGGAGTAGACTGTGAGCTGGACTATGATAGAGACCTAGATGATGACATCTACAGGCCAATAGACTCAGACTATGATCTAGTTTGGGATTGGAAAGACACGGATGTAGGGGGGGCATACCCTGCCGACAACTTGCTCGGTAACCCCGGTACGGACCCAAATGATCTGCCTTACGATCTTGACAACGATGGCATAGTGAATGAACTGGATCCATTCATGAATGCAACCGAGGATGATGTACTATCATGGGACTGCCCCAGCATAGACAACCCTAATCCGGTCAATCCCGACCCTAGATGCACTACTGAAAGAAAGTCCTACACCGGAAACAATGACTGGGACGGTGATGGATTCAACAACTGGGAGGATGTCGATGACGACAATGACGGAGTTCTTGACTGGTTAGACATAGACCCGAACTGTGACTTAGATGACGATGCAGATCTTCACAATCTGAACGGCTCAATGTTCAGAGACGACGGGGCTAACGACATAGACACCGATATAGACGGGGATGGCCTTTCGAACGACCTAGACTGGGATGACGATAATGATGGGATCTCAGACCTTTATGATCCTGATGATGGGAACTGTGGCGTTGTTGACAGCGACTCCACCGATCAGTTCGATAACTCATATTCACATCAGGATGGGGAAGTAATAGATGGTAGTGATGACGGAACGACATACACCATGCTCCAACCTCTAAGATGGGACCAGTTTTGGCACTTCAGCCCATTCTTTGCCGACGAACACGATTTCATCCTCCCTTACAACGGATACCAAGAAAGTGTTGACCCTGTTACGGGATTGCCCACAATGGACTCTAACGGAGTAGTTCCGGAGATGTACTGGCACGTAATGATGAAGTGGAGTCCATGGAACGGAAATAATTTCTTTGACATTGATATGGACGGAGACTCCCTCATCAATGGGATAGATGTGGACATGGATGCCGATGGCATGCCTGATTGGTGGGATCAAGACGAGGGCTCTGATGGCAGATTGGATATCAACGACCCAGCATTCGGTGGCTCCCTGACCGATGGTGAGTGCGATTTGTCAATCTTCTACATGTTCTTCCAGATAGGATTCCAACCTGTCGCTTGTGGGGTTGAGTTAGCATGGCTATTCGGCTGGCCCGTGCTTGGAGCAACACAGGTGCAGGGTACAATATACACCAAGCCGTACAGCACGAGACCTGACCCCCAATGGGATCAAGGGCCCTATAACGGCAGCAACTCCAACGGACAATGGACATGCAACAAGAATTGTTTCTGGTTCGATTTCAATGGAAATCAGGACGTCGGCCCTAGTTCAGCCGTATCTTACGTCGAGATCATGGACAATAGGGACCTTTGGATCGCTTTCGTCGGAGTCAACAGAGGATTGTTCCAATGGGGAGCCGACTCAAACGCCAATATGTTCCCCGATGAGGTAGCTGACCTCCTCAACAACGATGTCGACCCGGATGATGACTGTGGCGCTCCAGTGGCAGGAAATATGGAGCCACAATGTATGTTCAATGACACTGCGGATTTGGATGACGACTTCGACGGAATTTACGATCACTGGGATATCGATGACGATAATGATGGGATTTGGGATTACATGGAGATCGATTCTAACGATGATTTGGATGACGACTCCACCACGGAGCCACCTGGGTCCTTCTTCACCGGCACAAACTGTGATGACAACGACGACGATGGGACTGACACCGATCCAGATGACGATGGCTGGTACCAAGCTGTATGGGACAAGGGACTGTTGGGGCAGGGATTACTAGCACCCAAGTACTATGACGTGGACAATGATAATGACGGTGTTCCAGATGGAGAAGATCCTGACGACGACAACAACGGTGTCCCCGACTCAGTACAAGAGACGCTTGACGGATGCTTTACGGGAGAAGAGCAGAGCCCGTGGGACCACGATAACGACGGGACCCCAAATTGGGCTGACAATGACTGGGACGGAGACGGCATAGTCAATGTGATTGAGCAATCAGGAGCGACTCCTTTCATTACCCCGTGGGACCACGACAATGACGGCATTAGGGACGATATTGACGAAGATGACGATTCGGATGGAATGAAGGACAAGGACGAGGTAATGCTGTGGCCAACAAGATTCGACTCGGAATCGACTAACCCTTGGGACCACGACGACTTTGGAAACGGGTCCGGAATTGCTAACCCAACTGATCCCAGCACTGGACCTGACGCGATCGACAATGACGATGACGCCGATAACAGAACCGACGTTGACTGGGACCATCTGGAAGAAAACTGGAACGGAAGCTCAGACTGGGACCAAGATAATGACGGAATACCCGATGAGGATGACAAAATACCAACCAGGATAACTCTCTACTCCGAACCAGTGCTTTGGCTAGATGCCTTCTTCCCAGCTAAGTTTAATGGGAGCGTGGATTGGCTGGACCCGAACCAAGGAGTTTTCACCAGAGCACCAAATATTCCGGTCCAGGTCATTATCGAATGGGCCAATAATGGGACTATTGCACTGGAGACCATTGACGTACTCACAGACGAACTAGGAGAGTTTGAAGTAGGCCAGTATCTCTTCCCGGAGGACCTAGAAGTTGGCCCATCTACAACTTACAATATTTTCGCAGAGGTGACAGAGATGTTCGTACATGACGGCGCTTCTACTGAGCCAGTCCCAGTTGAGGTAAGGGCGAATACCACTGTTGACTACGTGGCCTGGACATATTTCAGGAGCGATGAACAACCACTGTTTGTCGACTTCAAGGTACACTATTCTGCTGATTGGGATAGAGGGATTTTCGACAACAGACTCCCCTACGCCCCCGTCTCATTCAATGTTTCAGGAGGGCCATTCGGCAACACAACGAACCCAACTGTCTTCGATGGTTACGGATACGGATACAGGGCCGATGCAGGTGGATGGGTTTCATTGACCTTCGTTCAGTCCTCCGGCAGTCAGGGAATTTGGAAACAGGTTCAGTGGAACTCAACTATGGACAACGGCCCCGGTGCAGTCCCAGGTGGTTACGAGGAGATAGTTTGGGACGACTTCTCGAAGTCTCACAATGTGATTGGGAGGTACAACTACACCTCAACCAGTCTACCAATTGGAGATTATACATTTACTGCTTACTCAAGGCCAGACCTAGGCTCAGAAAGCCCATGGCCATATCTGGAGGGCGATGAGTCTGATTCGTTCAATATCCGATCAATGCACAGGATGTATGTTGAGGCGGATATCATAACCCCCTCGATAAGGCCAGTATACTTCTGGGACGCCACTCAATTTACCGGCTCGAGCTTCGGGGCTTGGAGGGCATTATTCCACTCCCCTTCACTGGTAAACGCTAACCTGGACTACCAAGATGTAAGCTTGGGCAAGCCATACCCAATCCTCTGGGATGGTAATCCCCAATCGCTCACTGGAGAGTCCTCCAGACTTAGGCCGTTCCTATCCTCAAATGGCACCCATTGGTTCATTGCCATGCAGAATGGCGGGGACTTCAATGTGCCTCCCTGTGGCCCTGTTGATGCCTTAGATCCAGACAGCGAGGTAAGGTGCGAGATAGTTCCCGAGATGTTCACGGGGGAAACTCTCAGAGTAGTGGGTTCGGTTTGGAATCGAACCATGGTCCCTTGGCCACATGACCCAATGGCTCTTCAGGTCGACGTCGATGGAAACGGAGTATTTGCCGGCTCGACGGAAACTGGATTCGCCAGAGTACCCAATATGGTTGATGGAGTCGCGCAATTCGACTACAACTGGACATGGTACTCACAGTACTCCGCCGGAGTATTCGGAATCAGAGCGGATTTCACAAACTCAAACTTCTATTTCACAGGTAATCAGACATCGGTCTTAGCCCCAACGGGTGCCTATGTCAATGTGTCAGTTATAGGAACCACCGATTTCCAATTCAGCTCCATACCCAGACTTTACAGAGGACAAAATGTCACATTAGAAGCCAGGTTGATTGACAACGCTTTCCAGCCAGTACGCGACGCTCCAGTGAATTACACCTGGTCGGCAGATAATTCTGCAGGGGTAGCTATCACGGACAACAACGGAGTTCTGAAAATCAATCTAACGATTGATGAGTTCCATGAACTGGGCAACTTCACACTCGGTGTGACGTATCCAGGTGATCCGTTCAGACAAGGGAGCTCTTCAGTGACCAGCCTATGGGTAGTGTCACGAACATATCTGAGCATTCAAAGTACGACGCCAAACCTCCTTCAGGCGGGAGACATATGGGAATTCTCAGGCCAGGTAACCGATGATAACAGGACCGCGGTGGATAAAGACCTCGGAGAGGCCTTGGACGGGTGCCTTGAGAATGGAGGAGAGGTACTTTTGATCATGGAAGGAACCGATTTCGAAGATAGGACACACAGGCAGATAATAGAAACACTGTGTCCAAATGCAGGATCAATCTACCACCAGCTTCTCCTAAATCCACAATTGCTCAAGGACGACCCCAACTCTTTCCTACCAGACGGGTTCGGTCCGGTCAACGTAATTCTAAGATTTGAAGAGAATCTGCCCCACGAGGGTTGTGAGCCTTTGGAGGCAGACGCTCTTAGCACCTCGGGAGCGTGGGACCCCTGCGCTCTAATTGTCAACAGCGACCACTACAGGAAGGTTATGCAGTTCCAAGTTGACGGATTCAGCCTCATTGGGAGGACACAGCTATCAGTCGACGACCAGATAGTATACACCTCTGAAATTGATCCAAACACCGGGCAAGCAATAGAGAAACCAATGATAGTTACTGGCCAATTAACAGACGAGCTCGGATCGAACCTCTCTAACCGAGCAATCAGGATAACCTACGAGATGATAGACTCATCTCTTGGAGTGATATCCTGCCTCCCGGGGACGACAGATGCGGATGGATTCTTTGAGATAGTCTGCCCCCTATCTGGCGTCACGGCGGGCCAAGCAAGAGTGAATATCCAGTTCAACTCCTACGAGAACAATGACAGATACAGGTACAGCAATTCCTCATCCACGAGGATATTCCCGGTCTTCTCCAATTCGACGATGCAGATTATGGAAGTCGGGCCATTCCGTTCGGACGTAGACACCTACACATTCCAGAATGGTTCTGAATTCCCAGTCGTGTACCTGAAAGAATCATTCCATGTGGAGGCCCTTCTCACGCAAGTCAATGGAAATCCGATCGGAGGGAAGTGCCTCAACCTGTACATCAACCCAGAGACAAACACACGGCCGATAGGTACCATGATCACAGAAGACGGAACAGGTACTGTCAAGTGGTTCTCCGGTGATCCGGAGGATAATCCCAGTAGGAGGGGCATTGAGCCAGATGGCGAATCGTTAGAGGGATTCCGTACACTCAGAGTAGCTTATGAGCCCGATAGAGAACTCCCCGGCGGATGCAGAGCTGAGACCACACCAGTTGTGAACAGCTCGTTCATGGACATAGAGGTCCTCGTCAGAAGCAGGGTGGATATACTCCTCAAAGAACAATGGTCAGATCCGGTTGGATACAAGCCGGGAGATGACATCACGGGCTCGGTCGCTATATTGAGGGACAGACTGGATGTTGCTGTAGCAGGTGAGACTGTAATCTTCAAGATTCAGTACTGGAATGGTACAGGATGGGTCAATATCCCGCCCCAGTACGATGTAACTAACGAACAAGGAGAAGCGGAATTCAACTTCACTTACCTCGGAGAGGACGTACCATTCTCAGGGGAGTGCGGACAGCTCGACACATTTGGCAATCCTTGGCCATGTGCGGTTGACGGACAGTGGAGAGTGACAGTACACTTCCAAGAGTCATCCTTCTACCAAGGTGAGGTTCTTGAGAATACTCCGCTGATCAGGATGGATACGACTCAGCCTGAGGGTCAAGCGAGCTTCTTGACCGCACAGGTCACTGTCGTTCTTCTGATAGCCCTGTCATTTGCACTGCTAATTGGAGCAATAATGTACAGAAACTACGCCGAAAGAAGGAGAATAGAGATTATTCGAGGGATTTTGACTGACTCATTGATGTCATTGAAGGCCTCCAATGACTTCATTCAGACTATTTTCAATTGCTACAAGGACTTAGTTAGATTCTTTAGAAAGAGAGGGGCAATGAAGAAGGTATACGAGACAACAAGGGAGTTCGAGGACGCATTGAACTCAATGCTGGGAGGAATCGCTCCTCCAGAGGACTTGGATGAGTTCTTCGCGATTTTCGAGGAGGCAAGGTATTCCAATCACGAAATCGGTGCTGAACAGAGGGATCGTGCTATCTCTACATTGCAGGCCATAATCAATCACATGACTGTCTCATTGGGAGACAGTGTTCTAGTTAGGACCCTCGACAACGAATCATCAATGTATGACACGGTCACCAGAGCGGGAGAATTCGTTGATTCTGACGGCCAAATCAGATTAGCAGGAGTAGATGAGAACGACCCAGATTCCGGGTTTAGAATTTGATTACAGAATGGCCCATTGAGCGGTAATCGTGCCTCTCAATCAGCCCGTAGCATTCATAACACGGTCTCAGGTGGCCCGCCTACCCAAGAAACGTCGAGGGAGTCATATGAGTAAGAAGAGCAGAAAGACCAACCAGTCCCTTATCGCCCTAATCGGCGATTTGAAGGAGCAAAGCAGGTCCACTGGCTCGGCACTGTGGCGAGACGTAGCACTGAGGCTTGAATCAAGCCGAAGTAACTGGGCTGAACCCAACCTGAGTCGCCTGTCAAGGCACGCCTCGAACGATGATATGGTACTCGTTCCTGGCAAGCTTCTTGGCAGTGGAGACATCGAAGGTCAGCACAGCGTCGCCGCATACAGTGTCAGTGCTGGAGCTAGGACCAAGATCGAAGGCGCGGGTGGACGCGTACTTACCATCAGAGAGCTGATGAAGGAAAACCCAGATGGAAAGGGGGTGAGAATCCTTGGATAATCAGCACACATTAGTTTACGATGCTAGTGATAAAATCCTCGGAAGACTAGCCAGTCACGTCGCATCACAGATGCTCACGGCAAGAAAATCAGGCACCCAACAAAGGGTCATAATAGTCAATGCTGAAAAGGCAATTGTCTCTGGGCCCAAAAAGAGAGTTTTCGGTAAATACAGGTCGAAATACGAATTGAATCACGCCCGCAAAGGACCGTTCTTTCCCAGAATGCCAGATCAAATATTCAAGAGAACCGTTAGGGGGATGTTACCGTACCAAAAGAACAGCAGTGGAAGAAATTCGCTAAGGGATCTGAGAGTCATGATAGGGACCCCGTCCAACCTGAGTGGAGACGAACTACCCGATGGCCATCAGTGGGGAGACTTGACAGGTGTCGAGCGACCGCTCCCCCTCAAGTTCGTCAGACTAGGGGATATCAGTGAGGCATTAGGTGTGGATTCTACAAGATGGAGTGCTGAATAGTATGGCTAGGAAAAAGAGTAAGAAAATTTCAGTCAACACCAGTGGTAAGAGGAAGACCGCTGTCGCTAGAGCCACTGTCCGGAAGGGAAAGGGAAGAGTTAGGGTGAATGGAGAGCCTATACACATCATGGGCCCAAGCCTCGCTCAGAGAAAGGCCCTGGAACCAGTTCAGATTGCTGAAGCAATGAACAGACTGGCAGATGTTGATGTCCATGTGGACGTCGTGGGCGGTGGCCAGATGGGACAGGTCGATGCCATCCGTACCGCAATCGCAAGAGGACTCGTCAAGTGGAACGGCGGAGCAGAGGGAGATGACGAGGAGCTAAGGGACGAATACCTAAGATTCGACAGAAGCCTGCTAGTCAACGATCCTAGGCGAAAGGAACCCAAACACCAAATGGGACGCGGTGCTAGGAAGAAATGGCAGAAGTCCTACAGGTAGGTGAATGAATGATAATCCCAGTTAGATGTTGGAGCTGTGGCAAGGTTATTGCGCACGCATATGCAGATTACAGAAAAGCGGTTGAATCCGGAGAAGACCCACAAAAGGCCATGGATGATGCGGGCTTGGAAAGGTACTGTTGCAGGAGAATGTTCCTCTCGCACGTCGAGCTTATCGATGAGGTTGCCCCCTTCAGCGTACCGAGAGAGAACTAATCCATCGATAGGGCTTTGACAGGCGACTTGTACGCTCTAATCCCAATAGGGGCCTGTAGGTTAGCTTGGCCTATACTTCGCGGCTGGGGGTCGCGCGACCCAGGTTCAAATCCTGGCAGGCCCACCA